>NZ_JACJPW010000020.1 GCF_014696265.1 Aerosakkonema funiforme FACHB-1375
CCACTCCCCCGCTCCCCTACTCCCCCACTTCTCGGTTAAAGCGGAGCAGTTCCAGGCTACGATCGCCATACACCCCCTCTATCTGTTGAAGGCAACATTCGATCGCAAAATCGTTTAACTCTTCCGCTTCGATGCCGTACATATCCTGAAAAACGTCTGCCTGTACCCGACAAAAGCGCGGACGCTTAGCATAGATGCGACATTCGCGGTTAATCGGGTCAAAATTAATACACCATCCCCCTTCTCCCACCATACTCAGATATAGCTCCAATTCTTCTGGAGATAAATACTCGTCCAAGTCGGGACGGTCTGCCGGATCTAGATGACAGCACGCTCCACACTGCTTTACACAAAGCCAAGTTGCCATTGTTCAACACCTGCTCTCAAGTCTCTGCCAGTCTTGAGCTTAGCGATTTTTCTGCCGCCCCGCTGACTTCACTTTTGTTTATCTTTTTTTATAGTTTTGTGAATTTAATTAAAAAAGAGGTGCGATCGCCAGGTAATATAGATGGCGGATTTTCCAGTACAGTCATTCACTTGTTGGGTAAGTTTGGGAGGAAAAATGGATTTTCTATCTGGGATTCTTAGCCCTATCACCAGCCTCAACTGGGAAGTGATTGCCCAACTGGTTCTGCTGGCACTGATCGTGCTTGCCGGACCTGCGGTAATTGTGGTACTGGCTACTCGCGGCGGCGACCTGTAGAAAACGAAGCGAGTCCAAGGGCGGCGAAAAAGGAGAAGGGGGATAATTTCCCCCTCAAATTTTTCCTTTGGCGATTTCCAAAGCTGTATAAGCTGCATCAACTAAGTGAGAATAAAAAGGTTGGGAAATATCGACCTCTTTGGCTTCTTCCCGGCTATTTCCAAGCAAGCCTGTAGTTTGTCCGATTTCGATCGCCAAAACTTTTCCTTCTGCATTGCGAATTCTTAATTCGTGGGAAGCATCTTTGGCAAAGAAGCCGCAGGTGTAACGTCGCTCTTTGTAGTAAAATTCTGCTTTGAGAGGAAGAGTAAGCGATCGATCGATCGGCACTACGGAAGGTCGCACTCCCACTAATTCCAGTTCAACAGTTTTGTTACCGTTAAAGTTATTTTCCCGCAGTCGGTAGGCGATATCCACTGGGGACGGTAAGGGCAAGTAATCCCCCCATCGCCAAGCGATCGCTTTAATTGTCAAAGACGAACTTTCTTGCGCGAGCGTTAGTTTAACGTGACCTTTGCCGACGATTTGTTGTTCGACAACTCGCACGTTGGGTGAAAAGAAAATAGGTGCGGAGTTTTCGATGCCGCAGGGATGCAGCGCGTCAATTTGCTGGTATAATTCGTAATCTATTCGAGCCAGATCGGTTTTGACATCGATCTTCAGCAGCGGTTTGAGGTGTTCTGGTTGCAGACATTTGTGAGCAAAGATACTGAGACGCGATCGCAATTGGGCTAAATTTTTTGCTGGCAGAGAAAATCCCCCCGCTGCCTTGTGTCCGCCAAACTTTCCTAACAAATCCTCACAGAACAACAAAGCTTCAAATACGTGAAATTCCGGGATTCCCCGCGCCGAACCGCGAATGTGTTCATCTTCTTCGTAAGTACCGATAAACACTGGCACGCCGTAGCGTTCCACCAAGCGAGAAGCTACAATACCGATAACGCCGTGATGCCAGTTAGGTTGAACAACAACTAAAACCCGCTCTTGCTGCAAATCAATTTGACTTTGTTCGCACCAAGCAATTGCTTCCTGTTCGATTTGTTCGCACAATTCTTGACGATGCTTGTTAATTTGTTCGCATTGCATCGCTCTTTCTAGTGCTACCCCCATGTCATCTGTAGTTAGCAATTCAATCACAATTTGGGGGTCGGCAATTCGACCCACCGCATTAATGCGGGGGCCGAGTCTAAAGCCAATATCTTCCGGCTTTAAAGATTTTTGATTTTGGATTTTGGATTTTGGATTAAGTGATTGATAATTGCTAATTGCTGAAGTGGAGTTCTCCCCATTGACTCCGCTTTCCTGCACTCCTGACATTTGAATTAATGCTTGGACTCCGGCTAGCTGAGATTCGGGTAGCATTTGCAAACCGCGTTTTACCCAGCGGCGGTTGACACCGGTTAGAGGTGCCAAATCAGCGATCGTACCTAGTGTAAATAATTCCAGCATCGGCTTTACTAAGCCTTTCGCTTTGCCTAGCTGTTGCGCTAGAGAAACTGCCAAAATATAAGCAACGCCAACTCCAGCCAGACTGCGATATGGTGAGGATTCTGGAATCAATTTGGGATTGAGAATGGCGTCAGCAGGTGGTAGCTGTGGCGGAATGTCGTGGTGATCGGTAACGATAACTTTTATACCCAACTGCCGCGCTCGATCGATCGGATCGTAAGCTGAAATACCGTTATCTACCGTTAAAATTAGCTTGACATCTTCTGTGTAAAATTCTTCTACAATGCGTTTATTTATACCATAACCTTCGCTCATCCGACTGGGAATGGCATAGTCAACCAAAGCACCTAACCAGCGCAGGCTACGCAGCAGCAAAGCGGTGCTAGTCATACCATCAGCATCGTAGTCGCCGCAAATAGCAATTTTTTCTTGATTTTTTATTGCTTTTTGCAATAATTCCAGACTCATCGCCAAATCGGGAAATTCTTCGATTGGCGAAGGCAAAAGTTGAGATTCCGGATCTAAAAATGCTTGTACTTCTGCCGCCGTCTCGATGCCTCGGTTAAGCAATACCTGCGCCAACAATGGGGACAGGTTATTTGCCATCGCTAGTTTTTCGGCTTTTTCTGGCAATTCTGGATAAATATGCCATCGCTGGTTTGGCAATCGTTTATTGTGCATTAGAAAACCAAAACATTACCGGGAATTTCCGTATCGTAGATAGCGCGATCGTCATCATAGTAGCTGCTGGGGTACAAATCTAAGTTGACGGTTTGAGAATTCGGCTTCACAATCTTGCCTTGCAATCCGATTTTTTGTTGATTTGTCCAGTACAGGACAGAAAGACCGTGTTCGTTATTTCTGAGTTTGAATTTAAATCTGCGCCTTTCTTTTGGTTTTATAGTAATTTGGTCGGTGTAGGACGGTATTTCGATTTGAACTGTCTCCGATGTTTGATTTCTTACCTGTAAACTAATCGGCATTTCTGGCTTTAGCGCTTTTCCCGTCTTCAAAAATTTCGGGCCTGCGATCGCTGTACTAAATATTACAACAGGAGTAGCGAACAGAGCAGTTGCTAACAACAGAAAGCGTGGAAGTTTAGGCATAACAGTTGCTACCAAAATTTGGTTTCAAATTTAATACCAACAAGCCATAGTATATAGAAAGTACAGTTTTTTTGATGATTCTGACCAAAAATTTACCTTTTTTTAAAATACAGTAACGCGACCGTCGTTGAGAATGTAGATAGAGCGATCGCCTGGAGGACGACCGCCAGGACGCAACTCGATCCGCAGCGTGTCCTCATCCGGCTTGGAAAGTCTCGTCACCAACGACAGACCCGTCGCATCCCAAAACACCACCGACAAATTCGGTTCCGTTCCCGTCCACCTTTGAAATCTGACCTCCTGTCCCGGTCGCAGGGGAAATGCGTCCGTATCCTGCACCTTTTCCAAAAGCACAATGCTGCTTGTACGGTTGACAACCTGTATATTTACCCGCTGTCCGGGTATAAACCCAAGTGGCGGCGGCGGACACTTGGAAGCGCAAGTACCTGCCAGTGTTAGCTGAGGATGTTCTGCGTAGTTTAGGAAGACCCCAGTTACCACTAGCACCGCCGATAGAAGTTTAGAAATAGAACAAGGCATCGGGACTTCAGGTTAATTTTTCAATGTATAATATAGTTTGAATTATAGCTAGCATATTATTTAATGAATGTAAAAAAATCGGAATGTAAATAGAACCAGTTTTCAGGCGAGCTATTCCAAGTAAAAGACCTAAAAACAAAAGACTAACTATAAAGTATAAATCATATTGTAAATGTATTATTGCCCAAATTAATGCTGTTATTGATATTGCTCCTGTAGCACCCAACTTTGAAGATTTTATTCCCGCAAATAGGAATCCTCTAAATAAAAGCTCTTCAAATAAGGGGCCTATTAACACAAGGGCTAGATAAAAAGCTGGCAAAAAAGAAGCCGTTTTGTATGCCTTTTCCATAAATTCTGGAAATTGAGGCTTATAAAGATACGAAGAAATATAAGATATGGCTAAGTAACCGCTATAAAAAAGCAGCCATATAAAAGCTTCTTTTTTTGTGAATTTTTGCAACCCAAGGTAATTTTCTATTGTTATGTTTTTACGAATTTTGACAAATAAAACTATTAAGCCAATACCCGCAAGAGATGAAATTATCGTGGTTAGCGATAATAAGTTTCCATTGTAAACTAATTCTTTGGCGAAATCTTCATAATTTATCGGAGGGTTTTGGAACATTACGAATATCAGAAAAGCAACAGTCAGTACAATTTGAATAAAAAATACTACTGATAAAACAATACCTGAAAAGCCAATGGTTACCCATAATCCCCAAGGAGTAGGTTTTTTGTCATTGGTTGCTGTAACTTCACTCATAGTGATATTTTTGGATAAAATTTAAATGAAGATGTGAGATTCAAGAACATATCAACTCTTCCAACTGATAAGAGTCTACTAGACTAGCACATCACAATTCACTGCAACTACATTCTGGCGATTTGTTACATCGAAATGTTTTTCTTTCTTATTACATATAGTCTTAATGTTTTTTCGGCTTTATTACCATCTTCTACGATAGCAACAGGTAGATTTAGTAAGTTTGTCATTTTTCTTTTCATAATCGATATTATTTTTTTTATGGTTGCACTAGGGTTTTACAATTTTAGCACACTAAGTACGGCAGAACAAAAAATTTTACACTTGCTCTTCTGTCAAGAAGTGATATTAGCGAGTATGTTCTGCGTACCCCAGCAGAAGAGGAACTGCCATTAGGACGGTAGGGAATAGCGATTTCTTCTTTCTTGCAACCATAACTGTAAATCAAATCCAGTAATCTCAAGAAGATATGCGTAACTATCGTTACCCGACATTATCCTCCATCCACTACTAGCACAAGTGTTTATAGCCTGACGCAAACTATCATTGCGAAGTATTAGCAAGACTGGTCTAAACTCCAGTCTCTAGGTATGCGTTCAGTTCCTATTTCCTTTGAGTATAAATCCAATCGCTCGCGATCGCTCTCCACCATTCCCAGCCAATGTAGTTCAAATTTAGCCGCCCAAACATAATCTATGGCATTAATATAAGGTGGAGAAGTTACAATAGCATCGCACAACCAGTCGCCTGACAAATTTCGCGCATCCGCGAAAGGTAACTCTTCCACATTGTTAATCGATTTTTCCAAAAATGGATGCCATTCAGCTATTGCTTCAACTGCTTTTTCCACATATTGTAAAAAATATCTAAAAACATCCGATCGCGAACGTTTCGGTATCTCTTCAAAACGAGAACGTTTAGCTGCTAGCAGCATTCCATCGTTCATATTTGATGTTTTTCTTACGGTTGACGCAAAGGCCAACCAAAGTATAGGTTGAATTGTGATTTTTGTCGCCTCTATATGCTCTCGAATAATTTCCAGTCCTTCTTGAACTTGTTGTTGAAACCAGAAATCTTTATTGGCAAAGTGAACTGTGTTTGGTGCATATTTCTGATTTTCGGCAGTTTGAATAATTGCTGATGCTGACTGCAAAACTTCGCTAGGTGAAGCAAAAGTGGTTTTGACGCGACAAATAAGACGGCTGAGAGGGTGATAGTCTAGCCAATATACAGATGCTCCATACTTCAGGCTCTCAATTATTGTCGTACCAGATCCAGCGAAAGGGTCTAGTACAGTAAATGGTTTACGCGCATATTTATGTAAAAACCAACGTGGAATTTCAGGAATTGATTTAGCGGGTTGAAAGCCAAGTGAATAAATCTTCAAAGCAGGTTTTCTAGCTACAGAAATAAACACTCCTTCATCTAGGTCTGCTGGAATATCTCCTTCAATATGTAGATATGCAGTTTGTTGATTTTGTACGGCAACTATCATAGGTGTTTGTTAGAAGAGTCTAGAATCAAGCGTTTGGTGCAATTAAGAATGTCCTAACTGACTTTTCATCAGTTGCTATATTATTTACTGACAAACTTAATTTATTACCATTTGTTAGAGCTATTTCCCAGAATAGCTAAAGCAAACGCAACTGACCGTCGGCATTTACCATCGGCATTCGATTAGCTTCCTCCATCTCAGATCCATCTAACCAGGCTTCTGTCTCGTCAGCAAGCAAACTTTGCGCCGCCTCCATCATTTCACTCGCAATATCTTTGAGGTCATCTCGGTTATCTAAATAAGTTTTCAGCGCTGATAAGGGGTCGATGCTAGCGCTAGAACCGAGTTCGGGTAGGCGAGGTCGTGCCAACTGACTGAGTAATTCTGGTTGAATAGTATAGGTGTGGGCGCTACTTAAAGCTGTGTGGAGAGAAGCGGTATCGATTTGGTCTAGTTGTTCGGAACGCAGTTTGTAAATTAGTCGCACTACTGCATCTTCAATATTCTTTTTTGCAATTGCTTTGAGTATGGCAGCTTGTGGGTCGTCTGATTTGGAAACATCTACTTCGATCGTACAAAACGATCGCACCGGTAGAGGACAAAATTCCCACTGAGCATTGCCTTTTTCCAGATGAATCAGCACATAGCCTTTGTCTTCTTTTTCTTCGCTGAAATCTACGCGCTCAATGCTACCTGGATAAACAACTGGCGGGTCGTTAGCGGAGTTGAGATTTTGGTGTTTGTGGACGTGACCCAAAGCCACATAATCAAAACAGGGTCGCGTCAGTAAAGATAGAGGAATTGTAAAACCTTTCCCAACTGCTAGGTAACGTTCTGCTCCCAAGATAGCGCGATCGACCATAATGTGAGCCAGCAGGACAGTCGGTATTTCCGGGTCTAAGCGGCGAATTTCTCCTTCTAGCGCCGGTTCCAAGCGCTTAATCAGTAAATCGTTGACTTCCGCCAGGGAGAGTCCTTCTGTTTCCGGACGAGTCAGCAGTCCCGAACGAGTTAACCACGGAAGAGTAATAACTTGAACAAAACCATTGCGCGTTTGGATGCGGTGCGTTTCTATTTTATCGCCCACCTCAAATCCAGGTACTCCCAAAGTGCGATAAATGCCCAAACTTGCACCCCCCTGACCTTGGGAATGCTGGTCGTGATTTCCCACCAGCATTACTGTGGGGATTTGGGCATCTGCCAAACGGCGGAATTGACTGGCAAAAGCTTGCTTAACATAGGGTGGCGGTGTAGCGTCGGGAAAAGCATCGCCACCGAATATAACTAAATCTACTGGTTCGGAAATTGCTCGATCGATACACCGACCCAGCGTGTTAACAAAATCTTCCAGCCGCGTATTCAAACCTGTTTGTGGGTTAATTCGTCCGTGGGGAAACCCACTTCCCATGTGGATATCGGACAGATGAAGGACTTGGATTGTTTTATTCATTTGTCAAATTTCCGATTTCAGATTTAAAATTGCATATTTATTGAAATTTTAAATCTGAAATCTAAAATTTGAAATTGACCGATTGCCAATCAGCAAATTAAATATGAATTCCGCACTCTGTCTTACCGGTTCCCCGCCAGCGACCGGCGCGTTCGTCTTCGCCTGGGGCTACTTGTGTGGTGATGGGTTCGTCGCCAATGCTGGGATAACCTTGGTCGTGTAGGGGATTGTAGATTACGTTATGCTCGGACACGTAACCCCAGCTTTCTTTGCGCGTCCAGGCTGCGATCGGATTTACCTTGATGCGGTGTTTGATATCTTTTTCAAATATGGGCATATCGGCGCGAGTTACAGCTTGGTCGCGGCGACGACCGGTAATCCACGCCACAGCGCCTAATTCTGACAAACCGCGTTGCAGGGGTTCGATTTTGGTGACGTAGTGGAATTTTTGAATGTCTCTGTCCCAAAGCGCATCGCCGTAAGCGGCTGCAAAAGCTTCGCGGGAGTTGATTTCGGGAACTTTGTAAACCTGGAGATCTAAATTGTAGAGTTTGGCAGCTTTTGCTACTAGCTCCAGAGTTTGGGGAAAATGGTGCAGGGTATCCAGAAACATCACCGGTACGGCCTTTTTGGGCTTGAGTTCGCGGTAGAGAATATCGGTGATTACTAAGTCATCCACGTTAAAAGCACTGGTTTGCACCAGTTTGGTGGGGATATTCGCTACGCACCAAGCCAGGATTTCTCTGGGATGAGCGGATTCAAACCGCTGATTGAGTTCGTCCAGGTCAAGGTTGTCAATTTGTACCGGTGTTTCTAGAGAATAAACCATGCTTCCGTCCGACTTTGCTTTCCTTAACGTCTTCTAAATTTATTGTACCCTGATATGCACGTAATCCGATCGGGTATTGTGCTTTATTATATAACGATCGAATTCACGTGATGCAATTTTAAATGAGTATTATTGCTCAGGGCTTTTCTGGAGTTTATCATATCTGCGGCAAAAATATAAAAAAAACATAAAAATGCCGCCTGGAGGGAGCGGGGGAGTGGGAGATCGATCCCGCCGTTTTTTCAAAAAAAAGCTCAAGCACTTATGCCTGAGCCTTCTCTGCTTAAATTTATTAACGGAGACTGATGAATCTCAACACTGCGAATCTCAACACACTGAGAAGTGGCAAGTCGTTAAAGTTTAGTACCGACGAGAGAAGCTGTTGTTGCTCCGACCGCGACCGCCACCACCAGAGGGACCGCGCTCTTCGCGGGGCTTGGCCTTGTTGACTTTCATGTCGCGGCCCATCCACTCAGCACCATCAAGGGCTTCGATCGCTGCTGCTTCTTCTGCTTCGCTGTTCATTTCCACAAAAGCAAAGCCGCGCAGACGACCTGTTTCCCGGTCGGTCGGTAACTGAACGCGCTTTACAGAACCATATTCTGCAAAAACAGCGCTCAGGTCTTCTTGGGTAACTTGGTAGGAAAGGTTACCTACGTAAATGGACATAGATTATCTCCAAAATCTAAGAGGTGCAGAGGTTGAGATTTCGGAGAGAAGCCTGTCAATACCAAAAGGGAAATGCCCATCAATACTAAAAACAAACGCCACAACCGAATCTTATTACTCAGTGAATATGGTAACACAGCCTTGCGAAATTAGTACAGGAAGAAAATTATTGTTATAAAACGCAACATAGCAAGCTAATCCCGATCTCGGAATGCAGAACAAGCAACTTCTCGATCTGCTCCTAGCAAAGGAATATATAGTTATGTGAACCCTCAGATCGGGGGTGCTACCCAGAACAGCTAAGCCGCCTTAGTTTAAAAATAGCTGATGTCGGCAGCAAGAAGCGATCGAATCAAGCAAATGCGATTAATTTTGTACGGCAAGCCCGGTTGTCACTTGTGCGAAGGCTTGCAAGAAAAGCTCGAACAAGTGGAAAATCTCAAATTCGATCTAGAGGTACGGGACATCACCACTCGTGAAGATTGGTTTGAAGCCTTTCAATACGAAATTCCCGTCCTGTTCCGAGTGCGAGAAGAGCGTAATGGCGTAGAAGAACCAATACCCCGCCCTTCGCCTCGCGCTACGGTGCGGCAGTTGGAGCAAATGTTACAGAAATATTTTGTGAATAATGATTCAGAATAACCGCAATAGGGATATGTGAGGAGTTGATGACATGAAGCTGCGAGAAATATTGGCAAAAGTTTCCAATATTGTGGAGTTGCCCCATGAGTCGGCCCTAGATGTGGAAGTAACTGGGTTGACGACCAATTCCCACGCCTGCAAACCTGGAGATTTGTTTATCGGAATGCCCGGAACGCGGGTAGACGGTGGGGATTTTTGGCCCAGCGCGATCGCCTCCGGTGCGGTAGCTGCCTTGGTTTCTGCTCACGCCGCCCAAAAAGGAGCGGGAGAGCGGGGGAGCGGGGGAGCGGGGGAGAAACCCCTTGTTATTCCGGCAAATGACATGGTGAAAGCTTGTGCGGAAGTGGCGCTAGCTTTTTATGGCTATCCCGGACAACAGCTAGAACTGATTGGGGTAACCGGTACTAACGGGAAAACTACTACAACTCACTTAATTGAATTTTTTCTCAATCAAGCAAAGCAAGCTACAGGTTTAATTGGCACGCTCTATGCTCGTTGGCCCGGTTTTGAGCAAACTGCTACCCATACGACGCCTTTCTCCGTAGAATTGCAACATCAACTCGCTCAAGCTGTAGCTGCTGGCTGCCAGAAGCTGGTTATGGAAGTCAGTTCTCACGCTCTGGCGCAGGGACGGGTAATGGGTTGTCCGTTTGAAGTAGCTGTTTTTACCAACCTGACTCAAGATCACTTGGACTTCCATAAAGATATGGAAGATTACTTCAGTGCCAAAGCACTGCTGTTTAATTCCGATTATCTGAAAGGGCGGGCGATCGTTAATTTAGACGATCCTTATGGAGAGCGGTTAATTTCTCAGTTAAACCGGGATCGAGTTTGGAGTTACAGCGTAAACAACTCCAAAGCAGATCTGTGGACGAGCGACCTGAGCTACGAGCCAACTGGTGTGAGCGGCAAACTGCACACGCCCAAGGGTGAAGTTGCTTTTCGATCGCCCTTAGTAGGTCAGTATAATTTAGCGAATTTGCTGGCCGCAGTGGGAACGGTTTTGCATCTGGGTTTCGATTTGTCTGCAATTGTAGACAAAATTCCTGAATTTCCGGGTGTGCCCGGACGGATGGAGCGGGTACAAATCAATCCCAACCAGGATATCAGTGCGATCGTCGATTACGCCCACACCCCGGATAGCTTGGAGAATTTACTGAAAGCAGCGCGACCTTTTATACCGGGTCAGATGATTTGCGTATTTGGTTGCGGAGGCGATCGCGATCGCACCAAGCGTCCTAAAATGGGTGGGATTGCCGCTCAATTAGCTGATAAAGTCGTTGTTACCTCGGATAACCCGCGTACTGAAGATGCCCAGAAAATTCTGCAAGATATCCTCGCTGGTATTCCAGAGTCAGTCAATCCGACAGTGATATGCGATCGGGCTGTCGCAATTCGCACTGCTATTCTGGAAGCCCAACCCGGAGATGGAGTTTTAATCGCTGGTAAAGGTCACGAAGATTACCAAATTCTCGGTACGGAGAAAATTCATTTTGACGATCGCGAACAAGCGCGATCGGCTTTATCCGAGCGTTTGTCAGCAACAGTCTAAAATAATTATGAGTTATGAGTTTTGAATGTAAAAAATTAACTCATAACTCATAACTCACATTTCAAATTTAGTTCATTACCAACCGTTGTCTTTCTTGCAGTGCCACCTTGCTCAGTCCGGCTTGCTCCAACAGCGACATAAAATCAGCACTGATAGACGGATCTTTTGGGTTAGCTGTGTAGCTGCTAGCTAAATCTTCTAAGGCGTTGTACCAAATGCCTGCTTGAGCGTAAACTCTGGCTTGTTCTCTGAGCGTCTGAGCAGAAGAGTCTCCTGTTTGTACTGCTGCCAATTTTTGAGTTAGATCCGCACTGGGAGAGACGCGCTCGATCCAGCTTTGCACAAATACATTATTAGAAGGGCGATTAGAATCGCAGATTAGAGACACCGACCACCGATATTTTTTACCTGCTTGCAGTTCGGGCAATTCCTTGGGTAGCTGCACCTGCATAATGCCGCTTTTTTCCACCGACATCTGCTGTATGTATAGCGGTTTCGATACTCCCGGTTCGACTAAGGAAAACTGTACCGGTACCGATGTTTTATCTGAGACGTACCATAGAAATGTGGGATGACCGGAGACAGTTTGTCCGTTATGATCGTTAGGAACCAGCAGAGCCACGCCGATCGGTACAGACTGAGTACATCCCCGCGAGCCAGCTCCTACAGTAGTTTTGGGTGTTCCCCGACTGGGGGGATTGTATTGGAACGGAGCATTAGCCCAAGCGATCGAGCTAAAACTCGAACTTAGCGTTGTATTCCGCAACGCCCGATCTACACTCACGTTCGACAAGCCTATCATCGATATGGCAACGATAGAGGCCGTTCCTGCCAATACCGGGGCTAATTTCCGAAGTTTAAGTATCATATCCAGTCGATCCCAGTGTTGAATTTAACAATTACATTTTGCAGGTACAGATATAGGACCTATCCACACAACTGAATAAATCGGTTTTTTGGCGAATGAAAAATGGCTGTAATGAACCATTTTCATTCAAAAGCTGATTTGGGAGCGTAAGTCTTGAGAGAATTGGACACCCTGTAAAAATTAGGCCCCATTTGTAGGGAATTTTCGATCTTTTACCAACATGAATAACTCTTTCTTACTAGATTAGTATACCAAAAGGTAGAAAGCAATTTGTAAACATTTTGTTAAAAGATGCCATTTATACATAAAGAGGATGCAAAAACTGGGATCTTGAAGGGTTGTATTTTTCAATCAAGGAGAACTTGGTAGATAGGAGTCAGCTGTTCTCGACCCTTAAGCTGCGTATTACCTACCAGTTTAGTGGGAAAAGAACCGTGAATGTATCGATAAGTTCCCTCGTCGATCAAAATCCGGCAGATACCGCCGTCGATCGATTTATCGTAACTTTCCAACCGCGCTGCTACGTTAACGCTATCTCCAATCGCTGTGTAATCTAGCCTTTGGGAACTGCCGAGACTGCCAGTAACGATCGTACCGGTGGCGATACCGACACGCATAGCAACGGTGGGGCGTCCTTGGGTTTTCCACAATTCATTCAGTAGTTCTAACGTTGAGCCCATTTGCACAGCACAACGCACGGCTGCGTTGGCGTCATGGGCGATCGCTTCTTCAGTGGTGCGGGGAATGGGAACGCCAAACACAGCCATAATTGCATCCCCAATAAACTTATCGACGACACCGCCGTGAGCTAAGACTAGCTGAGACATCGCCTCCATATATTCGTTAAGCCAAGACATCAGCACTTCCGGGTCGAGTTGTTCCGAGATGGTACTGAAGTTTTTCAAGTCGGTAAACAGCACAGTAGCTGTCACCTTTTGTCCTTTAAGGCGTCCTTCCTTGAGCAAGCGATCGCGATCGTGCCAGATCGCTTCCGCAATTTGGGGAGTTACGTAACGACCGAAGATATTCATCACGATTTTGCGGTCTTTTCGTTCTATATGGGCAATGTATGCCACGATCGCCACAGCAGAAAGCAGCAAGCTGGCGATCGGCGGAATTACGGGTATCCACCAACTTTGCAAAAATGCCAAGTACGAACTCCCCAGCAAAGCTGTGGTAGCGATCGCCAGACTACCGGCAGTCCACCGCCAACTTTGTAACTGCCAAGCTAATGCAGCACCAACGCAAGACCAGAAAAAGATCCATCCACACTCCAGCGCATCAGGCCAACTTTTAATCGGAGAACGCCCTTCCAGCGCCGCACTCAGAATTTGACTGCTTAGATGCGCGTGAATTTCCACACCAGCTGCCCGCTCTTGGAAATTAGTCCGACCGCCACTGTATGGAGTATAAAAAAAGTCATTCAAACTAGCAGCTGTAGGGCCTACAATGACGATGCGGTTGCGGATCTTCTCTGGCGGTACCCGACCTGTCAGCACATCATTCATGGAAACCGTGGCGAAACTGCCTCTTGGCCCTCTAAAATTCAATATTACTTGGTATCCCCCTGCATCTGCCCCCACATAGCTACCGTCGTTAGCTTCAAAAGGAACAAAAACGGTTTTACCCAGCTTCAGAAAACCGTTATCTGCCGCTTGAGGGGTAATGCCTTCCGCTTCTAAATAAAGCATCGTCAGCAGTAGCCCAAAACTGGGGATGGCATTCCGATCTGGTGGTGTCAAAAATAACAAACCGCGACGGATTTTTCCATCACCATCCAATACCACATCATTAGCCCCGACTCTACTTTGCTTGCCCAGTATTGGCGGTGGGGCTACAGAAAAACCGCGACTGTCGCCAACAACTTTCTCAATACCGATTAGGTTCGGTGTGGATTCAAACACTTTAATTAAGGCTTGATGACCGGGTTCTACTGGCAAATCTCGATACAAGTCTAAGCCGATCGCTCTCGGTTGCTGACTTTTTATTTTGTTGAGCAACTCTGCCAATACTTCATCCGGAACTGGCCACTTTTTAATTCCTTGCAGATCGGATTCATCAATACCAACAATCAGGATGCGTTCGTCAATTGGTTCTTTAGGACGCCAACGAAAAAATTGATCGAGCGCCGCCCACTCCGACGATTGCAATAAGCCACTCAAACGTATAATTATAATTAATCCTGCTACAGTAGGAGTGGCGAGCGCAACACCCCGCCATTCCCAAATGTGCTGTTTTAACTTAGGCCAGGATAAGCGCAATTTAGTCATTGGCGATCGAGTGAAGTGACGATAATTTTCGCTCTAATAATTTTTCCATTATTTTTATTTCGTTTACTCAAGATAATTCCATGATATGCTATTTTATTTATTTAAGTATTTGAGCGCACCTGCCATATTAAAATTGACAAATTAAAGTGTTAGCATTGGCAACAACGGCCAATTGAGAGCTTGTTCCTAAAATAATGCTACCATCAGCTAGGATTGCAATTCCTTCCGCTTCCTGAATTGGGTCTTGTTCGCGCCATACACGTAAGGGTAAACTTTGCTGCATTTCAGGACTTTTGCTTGAGCTTACATTTTGAATTCCGATCGAATTGTAATGACTGGTAAGAGTGTCGTAGGGGTTGCTGGGTAAACCGCCTGTCCCGATGAAAGTAAAACTGCTTTGGAAATTCTTTCCACGCGCAACGCAACTGGTTGTTAAAACAGCTTCTGAAACGTCAAAATTATTCAGCAATGGAGCGAAAATATTTGGCACATTGCTATCAGTAGTTCTGACTTGTACTACGCCATTAATTCCATTTTCAGAACTGGCAGTAATAGCGCTATCTGGGGAAATAAAAATTCCTTGACTGTTGATTTGTATATTACCTCCTTGACCGGAGAAAGCATTGGCATTAATTTCGCTATTTTTTTTCACAACTAATGTATTTGTAGAAATAGTAATATTGCCACCGTTACCCGCACCGCCTTCTGTGCCAGCAGTCGCAGATATGAAACTATTCTCGTCCAGTAACAAGAAGTTAGATATGACATTTATATCTGCACCTTCTCCCGTTATTGCTGTTCCTTCAAATCCACCTTCTTTGCCAAGAAAAATATAATCAGCTTTAATATCTAAATTGCCAGTTCTCCCGGTACCTCGACTGCGAACGCTGAGTCTGCCTCCATCTTGAAGAATGAGATTACCAGTATTTACGATGAGATTTCCACCATTGCCTGTAGAGCCAGGCTCGGTAACAGCAGCAACAGAACTGAGAGCCGTACCGTCAGGAGACTTACCAATTAATTCGAGCGTTGACAAAGCATTAATAACGATATCCCCGCCGTTTCCTTGAGAAAACGAACTAGCTGCCAATCCTGCGCCCGATCGCACTGTTAAACGTCCAGTATTTACTTGCAATTTACCAGCATTTCCCGTACCCAAACTGCTGGTAAAAAAACCAGTGAAAACGCGCACAATTGGCGACAGATAAATTGGGTCGCTGCCAATCAGTTCTAGCGACTCGGAAACGTTGGCAAGTAAATTTCCGCCTTCGCCTCCGCCAATAGTAGAAGTTGATAGAATGGCATTATCCCGCGCTCTAAAATTGCGCGTATTTACGGTCAATTTTCCAGCATTTCCGCCATTGCCAACTCCAGTGCCCGTCGCCAAAAGCGATGCGCTCAAATCTATCGATTCTGTAGCATTTACCGTGATATCTCCACCGCGACCTGTGCTAAAAGTGGAAGTAGTAACGTAGGTGCCATTGCGAGCCATGAAATCGCGACTATTAATTATAATATTACCAGCCGCTCCTGCACCAAAGCTGATACTGAAAAAACCGTTTCGGAGACCATCAAGAGTAAGATTTCCAGACACGAACCGTCTAATATTTTCATCATATTCTCCTGTCCCTATCATTTGTAATGATTCAGCAGTATTGGCAATTATTGTGCCGCCGTTATCGCTACCCAAAGTAATAGATATAATGCGCGATCGCTCTTGTAATTCTAAATTTCGCGCCGTGACTTGAATTTCACCGCCGCCTGTACCGCTAGTATCGACAGTTGCTCCATTTAATAGTTGAATATTACCAAAACTTTGAATATCTGAATAGCCTAAAGCAAAACCGAGTTGAGTGGGTGCGATCGACACTTTACCAGAAGTTACGCTGCCTAATTCAATCCGTCCTCCCCTTGTAGTTGGTACGACATTTCCTGCTACTATTGTTAAGGGAATTCCGCCCGCAGTTAAACCAGTTGCTAGGGGATTGTTGCTGCCATAAATCGTGACATCACCGCCCACAAGTGCCAAAGTGTTTCCAGTTTGTACGGCGAGATTTGACCCTTGCACTTGCATTGTACCGGGATGCGATCCACCAAATTGCAAACCAACAGGAACGCTGACAGCCAGTAGCGGTGGAGCGTTGGGTTGAACGGCGCTAAATTCTGTTTTATCTGCGAACAAAATGGTATTAGCGGTACTAGCTAGAAACGAACCGCCGATATTTAGCTGCGCGTTTGGGCCAAAAATAATTCCGTTGGGATTGAGCAAGAAGATGTTGGCGCTGCCGTTGGCTTCGAGCCTGCCATCTATATTAGAAATAGTTTCACCTGTGACGCGAGTAAAAATGTTTTGAATATCGAGAGCGTTGTTGAAAAATGCGCTGCTGTCGGTGGGTATGGAAAATTCTTTAAAACTGTGAAATAGGTTGTTACCTGTTCTAGTTCCTCCCTCGATCGAATGGGTATTGCCTTGTCGGTTAACAATAGAATTAACTGGCAAAGTAGCATCGGGTAGAATTTGTGCTGATAGTCTGTCAGTCAAAAGGCAAAATGTCAAGGGGAAAATAAAAAGGCAAAAAGTTTTAATAACATCTGTGTTCATCTGTGTTCATCTGTGTTCATCTGTGGTTAAATTTAACCTAAATATAACGCCGGAAAATCCAGGATATCGCTTTTAAGTAAGTGGGCGTAAATAAACCAAAAATAATTTGTAGGGTGGGCACTGCCCACCATTAGCTCATCTCAAAGGTTACAGGCATTTTGGTGGGCACTGCCCGCCCCAGGTTTAATTCTGGCTTTGATACTCGCGAGCGAGTCTGAACAACTACTTACAAATTAAGTCATTAGCATTAGCGATCGCATTACCTTGTCCCTCACCACCTATTGCTCTCAGTTGCGCTTGCGTTAGTAGCATTGTCCGTCCATTTGGCGTTACAGCTATCCCCTGCGCTTCCTGAATTGCAGACAGGGGAGTGAGGATTCGGTAATCTCCTATGCCCCTGTACCCCTGTGCCCCTGTGCTTAGACCCTGCACTCCCGCCACAGTATAGCGACCGCTGAGAACCTCGAAGGGGTTGGGAGGTAAACCGCCAGTACCAGTAACGGTGATGCTGTTATTCATCCGCCTACGAACATCGCAACTGTTGGCTAAAAGAGTATCTGCGATCGCAAAATTAGCGGAAATGGGTGCAAAAGCATTCTCTACGTTACCGTTCGGCGTTCTTACTTCCACCGTACCGCTGAGACCAAACTCAGAAGTAGCGGTAATATTGCTACCGGGAGAAAGAAAAACACCGATAGCGTTGAGGTTGATATTACCGCCTTGACCTTGAACCGCATTGGCTGTAATGTTGCTATTTTGCAAGGTAACGATGGTGTCGGTATTGATGATGATATTGCCACCAGTAGCAGTACCAGAAGCATCGGTAACGATCGCACTATTCCCACGCAGCTGTCCGTCATCAGTTTGTACAATGATATTGCCGCGATCGCCCACTGCGGTTCTGGCACTGATGAAACCTTGCCTATCCAGTCGCAACAAACTAGCCGTAATTTCCAGGTTGCCCGCACTTCCGATCCCCAAACTGTCCGCAGCTATTAACCCTCCATTGCGGATAATCAATGTTCCGGCGGTAACGCTCACATTTCCTGCATCTCCGCTTCCCTGAGTGGTACCGGTCAACGCGCTGGGAGTGAAGAGCCCAGATATACCATCTATTGTTAAAGTATCCGTTGCTTTTACAGTTAGCGAGCCGCCCCGCCCCGAAGCAAAAGTGGTGGTTGAGGCATTGGCTCCATTGCTGATTGTCAACCTTCGAGTTGAAATTGTTAAGTCTCCCGCTGGTGCTGGCCCGACGCTACTTGCATTCAAAGCCGTGTCTCCCGGTTTACCGAGAACAAAATATGGGTTGCCGCCAATTAATTGTATAGATTCAGTGGCGTTAATGGTAAGGTTTCCACCGCGACCGAATCCTGCGGTGCCTGTGGATATTATCGCGCCATCGCGCATCGTCAAGTTTTGAGTATTAATCGTTAAATCGCCAGCACGACCAATACTGCCTGGGCCATTTCCATTAGATAAGAGAGAAGCGCTCACTTCCATCGCATCGGTAGCATTGAAGGTCATCTGTCCTCCTCTCTCACCGCCGCCAAAATTAGAAGCCTGCGCCAAAGCACCATCGCGAGCGATAAATCTGCGGGTTTCGATCGTCATATTTCCCGCATTTCCACTACCAAAACTGATCGTAAACAAGCCGTTGCGGAAGATGGACGGAGTTGCAGTGAAACTGCTAATTTGTTCCAGGCTTTCCAGATATTTTCCCGTACCGATTAGCTCTACCGAATCGGTCGCCTTCACTGTCAAGTTTCCCGCTGCGGAAGCACTTGCTGTAGTTGTCGATATCCTCGCTCCCTCACCGACGATTAACCGCCCGGTTTCTACAGTTAAATTACCGCCTGCGCCAGTTGCTCCCTGTTCGACAGAAGTATTTAAGCTGCTGGGAGTTTCTCCATCGGCTGATGTTCCCCTAATATCCACAGAATCGGTAGCTTTTACTGTCAACGTACTCGCGGAACCTGCGCCAGAAGTACCCGCAGATATTTGTCCTCCATCTCGCACGCTTAACCGTCTGGTTTCGATCGCCAAATTCCCCGCATTCCCCAAACTTTCTCTACCGACTGTTGTCTGCAAAGCACTGCCCGTACCCTCCTTATCCGCACCCATCAATTCCACCGATTCAGCAGCGCGTACAGTGAGAGAACCGCCATTACCTTTCCCTTCAGTGGCAGAGGTAATCGCAGCTCCATCTTGTAGAATTAAACTACCCGTTTCAATTATCAAATCTCCGGCATTACCTGTAGAACCGGGCAGTGCTTCAGTTCCTAAAAAACTGCCCAATCCATTCGGATCTACACCTTTTAATTCTACCGATTCGCTGGCGCGTATTGTCAGAGAACCACCATGACCTGCGCCGAAAGTAGAAGAAGATATCAAAGCGCCATTGTCGAGAATTAAATTGCCAGTTTCTACTGTAATATTTCCGGCATTTCCGGTGGAGTTTGGATTGGTTTCTGCTGCCACAAAGCTGTAGACTCCTTGGGAATTGACACCGCTCATGCGGATAGAATCGGCAGCCCGGATATCGATACCAATACCATTTGACGATCCCAAAGTCAATGCTAAAAAGGCACTTCCTTCTCCCAGAGAAAGTTGCCGACTTTGCACTTGAATGCTACCGCCGCCTTCGCCGCTGGTATCGACAGATGCGGCTTTATTTAAGCTGATATCGCCGAAATTATGAATTTCTTGATAACCCAAAACCCAACCAATTTTAGAGGATGTTAAATTTACATTTCCTTCTGTCGCTACGCTTCCCAATTCTATGCGTCCGCTTGGTGCTGTGAGATTACCGCTATCTAATAGAATATCCCTACCAAGAAGTGCCAAAGTTTGACCGGGATTTACTTGCAGTCCGACGGGGCGTTCATCTCTGATGTAAACATCGTCACCATAAGTTTCTGAGTCGATGCTTAAATTATTACCGTTCCCCTGCACAACAATCTGTCCGGGATTTACACCAAATTGCAAACCGATGGGTACGCTAACAGTAAGAAGGGGAGAAGTTTGCGGATTGCTAGCGCTGAATTCGGTATTATCGGCAAATCTGATACTGTTGGCGGTGCTGGCGAAAAAAGAGCCGCCGATATTTAATTGGGCGTTAGGGCCAAAAATTATACCATTGGGATTGAGTAGGAATAAGTTAGCTGTGCCGTTTGCTTTGATTAAACCATCTATATTAGATATAGATCCACCCGTGATGCGGCTGAAGATATTTTGGATATCTAGTGCGTTGTTGAAGAAGGCGCTGCTACCAGTTGGAATAGAAAATTCTTGAAAGCTGTGAAATAAATTGCTGCCTGCTTGGGTGCCACCTTCGATCGTGTTGGTGTTGCCGTTAATTGTAATAGTAGAATTAGTCGGAAGAGTGGCATCGGGTACGATTTGAGCTTGTGTAGCAGATGCGATCGCGCTCCATAAGTATACACAACCAGCCATCCCAAATAGGTGACTAAACTTTATCATAAGTCAAGGATTGAGAATTGGAGAATAGTCTCGATAGCTATTTATACAAAATATCCATGAAGATGCACTTACTATTTAGTAATTATTTTGTCTGAAAACCTGGCGACCTACAGTAGCTTCTGTAAGAAATAGTAATCAGAGTTTACAGGAAATTGGTATTACTAATTATTATATCCTTTTCCCTAAAGTTTGCGGATACGCCATTGGCGTGACGATCGTAGAAACGTATCTAATCTTAGGGTAAGTTAGGCACGGGCGACAACTTCAGCCTTTTGAAGTAATAATTAACGAACTCTGCCTTAAGACAGTATCGCGCAAAACTCTAACATAACAATAGATTTTTATCCAACTATCGGAAATAGGCAATTTTGCTACATATACATTACAACTAATACCAAATCAGGATTAAGTACCAGCTTTTTAAACAAACTACTCTCGACGGGAAGAAGGCAGAAAAGAGAAGACAGAAGACAAAGCGGGCAATCAACCAGGATAGGCTATAATTAAGGACTTGAGTTAGTTACAAATTAAACGATCGGCATTAGCGATCGCATTACCTTGTTCCTCACCGCGTATCGCTAAAAGTTGCGCTTGTGTTACCAGCATAGTCTGTCGATTTGGCGTTACGACTATGCCTTGCGCTTCCTCAATTTGAGGATAGCGACTCGCTGCTGGCAAATTTTCTCTGCTGCTTTGTTCCTCTCCCTCTCTACTGCTGACACCTTGCACACCAGACAAAGTATAGCGACCGTTGAGAACCTCGAAGGGGTTGGGAGGTAAACCGCCAGTACCAGTAACGGTGATGCTGTTAGCGATACCCCTGCGAGTGGCGCAACTGCTGACTAAAAGAGTATCGGGAACAATAAAATTAGTGGAAATAGCTGCAAAAGCATTCTGCACATTGCTATCGGGCGTTCTCACTTCCACCGTACCGCTAACCCCAAACTGAGAAGTAGCGGTGATATCGCTATCGACAGAACGAAAGACACCAGAAGCGTTGAGGAAGATATTACCGCCTTGACCTTGAACGGCATTAGCAGTAATGTTGCTATTTGCCAGAGCGATTAAAGTGTCTGTGTTGATGGTGATATTCCCACCCGTAGCAGCACCGGTGGCGTCTGTGGCGATCGAACTATCGCGACGCAGTTGTGTGCTATCTGTTTGTAAAATGATATTGCCGCGATCGCCTGCTGCCGTTCTGGCGCTAATGGCACCTTGGTTATCTAATTGCAAGAAATTAGCTGCAATTTGCAAATCGCCTGCACTTCCAGTCCCCACACTGTTTGCCGCGATTAACCCACCATTGCGGACGATTAGCCTTCCGGCGGTGATATTTACATTTCCCGCATCTCCGCTTCCTTGAGTACTGCCGATCAAAGCGCTGGGAATCCTGCCCGAAGGTGTTCCTTCTACTACAAGGGAGTCTGTTGCCGTTACTGTTAAAGCACCGCCCCGCCCCGAACCGAAAGTGCTGGTTGCTACAGTTGCTCCATTTCTAACTGTCAACCTTCTGGTCGCGATCGTCAAGTCTCCCGCTGGTGCTGGCCCCAAACTACTGGCAGTCAAGTTGGTGTCCGCAGGTCTATTGAGAATAAAAAATGGGTTGCCGCCAATTAATTCTACAGATTCGGTGGCGTTGACAGTAAGATTCCCACCACGACCGAATCCCGCCGTACCTGTGGAGATTATCGCTCCATTGCGGATAGTCAAATTCTGGGTATTAATGGTTAAATTGCCAGCAGTGCCAATGCTTCCAGGTACATTTCCATTAGATAGCAGAGACGCACTCACATCGATCGAGTCGGAAGCGTTGAGGGTCATTTGTCCGCCCTGTCCGCCACCCAAATTAGAAGCAAGCACCAAAGCACCATCGCGAGCGATCAATCTTCGGGTTTCGATCGTCATATTTCCAGCATTTCCACCACCGAAACCGATCGCAAATAAGCCATTGCGGAAATTAGACACATCTGCTGTGAAACCGATAATTCTTTCCAGATTTTCAACATATCTCCCCGTGCCGATTAATTCGACAAAATCGGTAGCTTTAACAGTCAAGTTTCCTGCTGGTGAAGCACTGGCAGTAGTTGTGGATATCCTCGCTCCTTCCCCTACAATTAACCTTCCAGTTTCTATTGTTAAATTACCGCCTGCACCAGTTGCTCCCTGTTCGACAGAAGTAGTCAAACTGCTGGGAATCATACCATCTGCTGATGTTCCCCTAATATCGACAGCATCGGTAGCGTTGATTCGCAAGATACCTGCTGACCCTGCGCCAGCAGTACCGGCAGATATTTGTCCGCCATCTCGGACGATCAACTGTCTGGTTTCGATCGCTAAATTACCTGCATTGCCCAAACTTACTTCTCGTACTTGTGTTTGCAAAGCGCTAACCGTTCCTTCTCTATCCGCACCGCTCAATTCCACCGATTCAGAGGCGCGTACAGAAAGAGAACCGCCATTACCTGCCCCATCAGTACCAGATGTTATGGAAGCGCCATCTTGCAGAATCAATTTTCCGGTTTCGATCGTTAGATCGCCAGCATTTCCGGTCGAACCGGGCAGCGCTTCTGTTCCTAAAAAGCTGCCCAATCCATTCGGGTCTACACCTCTTAATTCCACTGATTCTGTAGCGCTTATCCTTAAGGAACCTCCTGCGCCAACAGTAAAAGTAGAGGAAGATATCAATGCACCATCATCGAGAATTAATCTATTAGTTTCAATAGAAATGTTTCCAGCATTACCTGTAGAATTGGGATTGGTTTCTGCCGCTATAAAGCTATATACTCGTTGGCTATTGGCACCGCTGATGAGAACGGAATCAGAAGTGCGAATATCAATATTTCCACCTGGTTCTGACCCCAGAGTTAAAGCTAAAATAGCGCTTCCTTCACCTAAAGAAAGTTGCCGACTTTGTATTTGAATGCTGCCCCCACCTTCGCCGCTGGTATCGGCAGATGCAGCTCGATCGAAGTGAATATCGGAGAAATTTTGGCTCTCTGAATAATTCAAGATCCATCCTAGTTGGGTAGCAGCTAGTTTTACCTGTCCTTCTGCGGCTACACTACCTATTTCAATACGTCCGTTTGGTGCTGTGAGATTACCGCCTGCGAGTAATATTTCGCCGCCGATTAATGCTAGAGTCTGACGGGGATTTACTTGCAGTCCAACGGGGCGATCGTCTCTAATATATACTTCTTCACCATAGGTTTCTGAATCTATTTTCAGATTATTACCAGGCCCTTGTACGACGATTTGTCCTGGATTTGACCCAAATTGTAAGCCTATAGGTACGTTGACAGTTAGTAGAGGGGGAACTTGCGGATTTATGGCGCTGAACTCGCTGCCACCACCAAATTTAACGCTATTAGCGGTAGTCGCAAAAAACGAGCCACCTATATTTAAGGAAGCGTTTGGGCCAAAAATAATCCCGTTGGGATTGAGCAAGAATAAATTGGCAGCGCCGTTAGCTTTAATGATGCCATCAATATGAGAAATCGACCCACCTGTGATGCGGGTGAAGATGTTTTGGATATCTGAAGCGTTATTGAAGTAAGCTGTGCCACCTGTAGGGATAGAGAATTGTTGAAAGCTGTGAAAAAGATTCCCTGAGTTTGCAGTTCCTCTCTCAATAATAATGGTATCGCCGTCAATTTTGATGTGGGAATTGATGGGTAAAGTAGCATCCGGGATAATTTGAGCGGCTGAACTAAGTGGCAACAAACTAGAGGCAATTGGAAAGATGATTAAAATTTTAAAAATTTTGAGTAAACGCGACGGTTTGGTGAGATGCACGGTTTCATAACTATTTTGGATATGGGTTTAATTTTACCCTAGTGGCCAATATTTTACCTATATTTCTCCTAAGATAGATATAAAGTTTTTCATATCCAATACCTGGGTTGGCAATATTCTTAAGCCAACCCAGGTAGTAAACTATAGCCAATTACCAATCAGTATCAAGGGCGACCAAACTCCTGGATGACTGTAGTCATCTGAAGCAATCAATTTCATTTGCGCTCTTCGTAGCGCTTCGGCTTTGCTAATGTTAGGTTGGCGCAATTGGGTATAAAATGCTTCAATTAGCGGTACTGTAGCTTCGTCATTAATATACCACAAGCTAGCCAGCGCACTTCTTACTCCCGCACGAACGGCAACGCCAGCAATTCCCAGTGCTGCGCGGTTATCTCCGGCGGCAGTTTGACAGGCACTTAATGTGAGCAGTTCTACTGGTTGTTTGTTTGTAGTTGAGGCGTTATTTCGTCCGGCGAATCGCAATAAGTTATCAATTTCATCGATCCCGATCCGACGATCGTATCCCAATAAAAAGGTACTGGCAGCATCGACGCCAAATTTACCGTGGGTAGCCATATGAATGATGGGAAAGTTATTTTGGCGCAGTTCTGTTTCTAAGCGATTTAGGGTAAAATCTTTATCTAAGAGTTTGGTTCCTCCCAAAATCTTTTGCACTTCTGCTACTTCGGTTGCTACATTGGCAAGGGGTGCAAATGGTGGCCGTTCGACTGTTAACCCAACGCTGAGAGCTTTGAAGTTGCGTCGATCGGCTGGTTTGCTCGCGGTTAAGCTGAGGCTTGGTGTTGTGGCGATCGCATATTTTTGGATTAAAAATTGTTTGCCATCGTGCAATGCTGCCATCGGTATTTTTCGCAGCACGCCGTCGTTAATAAAAACGAGCGTTTTCAGATTTTTTGATTCCCCATCTTTTTCCATTGGACGAATCAACAAATCGTAGATTTTTTGAGCTTGAGGCAGGTATTCTTCTGTGGCTCTATTTTCCAATAACAAGCGCAATCGATCTATTTCTTGTTGCAGTTGCTCTTGCCCCATCGCGACGGTATAGTTTTTTAGTTTTCCATCAGGCGATCGCACAATCATTTCTGTGCGATCGTCCAAAATAACCGAGTAAACGATCGCCGCACCTGTATCGGCTAAATTGCCATCATTTTGGGCGTTTTCTTTGGCTACTTGCACGCACTCGTCGCCGAAGAAATTCTGTAATTCTGCTAATTTAAGCAACTCCAGAATATCGATAACTTTACTTAAATTTTTCGGTTGTGTTTCAGCCATATTCTCGGCAGACGATGTATAAGTATTGCCGCCGAAAGAGCTAACTGAGTTTGATGGTTGTAAAAGCAGCCCCATCATTTGCCGATAAACTGGTTCTACAGAATCGCGAAAGTCAAATTGCAAGTCTTTGTTAGCAGCGAGAATATCGCTGCGTATACTTTGGAGGGATGCGATCGCTTCTTCGTAGTAAGATATGGCTTTGGGGATTTTGCCAGTAGCTTTTTCGATCCGCCCTGCCTGCCATTGCCAGCGATAGAGACTATCAACAGCATTTATTTTCTGGGCAGCAAATAAAGCTTGGCGATTTAGCTCCATTGCTTCGGTATATTGATGTGCTTTTTCGTATAATTGCGCTAAACTGCCCAGCGCAAAAGATTCGGCTCTGCTGTCGCCAATATGCTTCGATACAGCGATCGCATCAGCAAATATTTTGGCAGCAGCAGATGGCTCCGATCCTACTCCTAAATTAATTAAGGCATAAGATTTTTCACGGGAGTCAGGTATTTTTTGCAGTAACTCATAAGCCCGCTCCCGATTTTGAGCGATCGCTTCTGAATTAACTGCATCCGGCTCTTTGACGCCCTGAAAATTATTGCCGCCCGCCGAGCCAACTGATGTAGAGTTGCTGAATGTAGTGCTGTGCCGCTCTAGCAAGCGATTTAAATTCAGTAAAGCTTGTACAGTTACAGTATCGCTTACTCCCACCTGAATGCTTTCTTCCAATGCTTCTTTGGCAGCAAAAATATCCTGTTGTGCCAGGTTCTTCAACCGCGCATTTTCTCGTTCGTCGCCTTCTATCTGGGCAACATTAGCTTGATAAAGGTATCGATCTGCTCGTTTGGCAAAAACATTGCCCAAATTGTTGAGTGCAGTTTGAATCAAAGCCGATCGGTAATTGGGAATAGTTTTATTGCCCGATTCTCCATCTTTTAATTCACGAGCTATTTTCAAGCTATTTTGGAGGGAAGAAATAGCTTGTTCGTAGTCTCCCAACGACCAATAGGAATTGCCCAACGCTGCCTCTGCTGCTGCTTCGGTGAGGCGATCTCGGTTATGCCGTGCAATTAATAAAGAAGCTTGTAAAAGCTGGATGGCTCGTTTGTGCTGTCCCAATTCGCTATAAGCTTGTGCTTGCTCTACGATTAATTTAGCTTGCTGAGTACGCGAGTTAGGATCGCCTGCTTTTGCATAAATTTGAATGGCTTGTTCCCAGTGCGCGATCGCTTTATCTATCTGCCCAATTTGCCTAAAAGCAACTGCCAAGTTGCTGTAGATTATTGCCCGCTCCTGTGAAGCTGAAGTTTGGGAAAGGGCTTGTTGCCAGAGATTAATAGCTTCAGCATACTTGCCAGCTTCATAAAACCCCTGTCCCTGCTGGACTAGCCGCTCGACAGATAATTGTAAATTTGAGAGTTTAGTTTCGATATCGTCATTTTTAACTGGCAAATTTCTTAAATCTGAAATAAACGATTTTTCAATATCTGTAAATGTTTCCTGCGCTCCCGAAACCGCTGTATTTACTAAAATGCAAAGCAGGAAGCTGACTAAAAATAATACATATCGGCGTCGCCGCCGTCGTAAAGCTTTCATTTGTTAATGTTTAGCGGTTAGTGATGATTCAATTTTATACCAAAACTAACCGCTAGGAGCAAAGATTTAACCAATTTTTTAGCTCTCTGTATTGGGCTCGTGGGTTGGCAATCTTTTTAAGCATTCTGAGGTAACTTCGGGAGCGGCCTTAAATATTGCTGCGCCTGAAGTCACTTTAAACGAGCCAACTATATCGGTTTGCGATCGCAAATTTTCCCGTTGCCACGGAATTTCAGTAGCATTGGAGTCCAAGGGCAAGAAAATAGTGAAGACTTCGCCTTGCTGTGGGCGTTGCCGCACAATCAATTTTCCACCCAGCGCGTGGAAAATATTTTTAGTAACGCTATGGTTAAGACTCAAACTACCTGTTTCCGGTTGGAACATCAGCAATTGACCGATCGACCTCCGAGTTGACTGAGTACCCTGCACTTGAGACATCTGTTGTTTTTCACACTCAGGAATTACACTGCCAGTTTGGGGTTGAACTTGCAACTTGAGTTGATTTCCGGCTGGCATCACCTGAACTTGGATATGACTACCGGCAGGTAAGCTGCGGGTGAAATTTTCAATCAAGCCGGTGAGAACGCGATCGAGCATGGTCGGATCGCTGACTACCTGCGGCATCTGTTGTGGCAAAATCACATCTAGAGTTTGATTGCGCTGAGAAGCTTGTTTTTCCCAACGCGGCAAACTTTGCTGAAAAACTTGGGCAAGCGACACCTGGGTAAGGTGAACCGGCGAAGATTCTTTAGCGGCAGTTTCCAATTCCGCAGCTCGGAAAAGCAACTCCATACGATCGATTTGCTCGGTACATTCGCGATCGATAATTTCCAACCGCTTGATAATGTCTGGTGCCAAATTCTTGCGCTTGAGCAACAATCTCGTCAGAGTGCGAATTGTAGTCAGAGGCGTTCTGACTTCGTGTGCAAAAGCCTGCAACAATTCCACACTCATATCCGTTGTCTGTTGTTCCTTGTCGCTAGCCGCTGACGGCTGAGCGCTGGCGACTGAGGAGTGAGTGCTGACTGTTGACGGCTCTTCCGGTATGTGTTTGAGCAACAAGCGCGTAAATTGCATCACTGTTCGGTAATCCGGTGCGATGGGCGCAAATTGCTCAAAAAACGCATCCAGTTGCAAAACCCGGTCTGGAGAACCCAGAAATACCCGATTTCTGAGCGCTAGCCAAGCATCTCGAACAACTTCTGGTTCAAAAGAAAACATAAAAGCTGGTTGATTGGTGGAGTCTTCTCCCAATACCATCACCAAGCTGAAACTATGAGTTAAAACTAAACAAAACTGTTCGCCTGCCAAAGGATCGACTGGCAGCAAAGGCAGGAAGTTACTATAATCGTTTGTCTTTAGGTTGCCCTCTTGGGCGGGAGGCAGCTGAAACGGCATCCAAGCACCGGGATGAGCGAGCTGGGTGCTGAAAATCCAAGTTTGGAAGCGAGAGTTTACCGCTGAATCGCTCAAAATGGGCACTGGCCCAGCTAAAATCAATCCCTGGGGCGTTACCGGATCGATATCTTCCCCATCGCTACAGGATAAAGTCGATCGCAGCATCATCTCAAGCGCTGCGATCGCCCCACGCCATTCTTGTTCTGACTTCAATTGCTGCAACGCGATCCGATTTTTAGATGGCTGCTGAGTATCAATCTCGGTTGCAGCCTTCCACTTTCCCCTCCCAGATTTGGCGGTTAAGGGGGATTCCTCAGCCCAATTTGGCGTACTTTGGGCTAAAACTTCACTTAGTTTTGGCAGTAACCACTTATGCACCGACATCCACCCACAACAACTGCAACTAGCCAGCAGTAAATACAACCATAGTGGAGCCAAAAATTAAACAGCTCTACTAATTAAGAGGTTACCGGCATTCGTCATCCAGCAAGGGTAGTATAACCGAACTTTTAGTTCGCGATCTCCGCTATCAGTAGCGACTGGGGGTTAGGGCGTCGGGAAGAGGGAGAGGGAAGAGGGAGGAATTTTGACTTTTGAATGAGTGACTTTTGACTTTCCCTAGCCCCTCCATTGATAGATGCACGTTTACACCGACAGAACGATGAAGAGTCTAACTAAAAGCGCGGAAATATTAAATATAAGCACAAATCAAATCATTGTTTATGCAGTTTTGGCACACGAGTATATGTGGCTTGTACAAGAAAGGAGAAGAAAATTATGTTAGGTCAACAAAAACGCGCTGTCGGTATATTTCCCAGATTTGAACAGATGGCAGAAGCGCTGGATCGGCTTAAGGTTTCTGGCTTCGGTAATTGTTTTGATAGTCTGACAGTTGCTAGCTAGACACTTGCCTAAGCGCCGTTAAATCGCAATTATCTAAAAGCCTAATTGGTAAAGATAAAAATCCGAAAAATATAATTACATTGCGATTTGGCGATGTACTTGTATTTGGTGTATTTGCTTGTAGCGATATCCCCCAAACGAGAGCGTAACAAGCACTAACTATTTTGAAATTTATTGAAAAATGCCCTAATTATAACGGCAAAGCGACTTGATATAATACATTTGTTTAGGGGCAATTGAGAGCCTTTGTCTCCGTTTTATAACTGATAAATTATTTGCCAGATCGGCCTCTAAAAAGCCTGTAATTCACGCCCATTACCAAGCGCTATAAGCAGTATTTTAGGGGATTTTAAATTAAATTAATTTTGTAAGTATTATCACAAATAAATCACCATATAATCTTAACAATATCAAATCAATTATCTCTCCATTGATAGAGAAGGTATTACACCTGTGGGCGGATGTTTATTTTTGCTAAAAAAAGGAAGGTAGAAATTGGAACAAATCAAAAAACAGTCTTTTAATTAAGCAAGTTTGCTAGTGCCCACGACAGCTTGCGTAAGGAGGAAAAATGGCTCTAGGTCACAACAGACGCGCCGTTGGTGTGTTTTCTCACCGTCAAGACGCAGAATACGCTCTCACAGAATTGAGAGACTCTGGCTTTCCGATGGATAAAGTTTCTCTAATTGCTAAAGATACAGGCAAAGCCGATCGCTTTGCTGGCAGTGATGTGCGGGATATCGACAATGATACCAACGCTGACGAAGGTGCTAAAACAGGTGCGATCGCAGGCGGTGCATTGGGCGGGATAACAGGCTTACTTGTCGGTCTCGGTGCATTAGCAATTCCTGGCATTGGTCCTGTTATGCTAGCAGGAGCAGCTGCAACGGCTATAGCCACTGCACTTTCTGGCGGTGTAATTGGTGCGGCTGCTGGTGGCTTAATTGGTGCCTTAATTGGTTTGGGAATTCCAGAAGATAGAGCTAGAGTTTATAGCGATCGCGTGTCTCGCGGCGGCTATTTAGTAATAGTAGATGGTAGCGAAGATGACATCCGCCGCGCCGAATCAATTCTCAATCGCCGAGGCATTGAGGAGTGGGGTGTCTACGATTACTCAGGCGTTGATACTTCTCGCGCTGACTACACTACTACTACCACTGTTGAGCGTCGAGACAATGTTGCCAGTATAGACGATCGCGTAGTTGTCATCGATCGTCGGGATGAAGTTCTTTAGTCCGAGCGAGTGCCTGCCAATTGACTGACAAAATTCTGCCAACACAAACCTCGCAGAAGGCTTTAAAAAATCTGATTTCAGCTAAAACTACCTGAAATTGACTTGATAATTTTAGCCTCTTTTACTTTATTTTGTCAGTCATTTAGCGATTTGTAGAAAGTCCAACTCAGTCTCAATTTGGCATCACAGGAACACAAACCTTTAGCAGTTCCAAGGCGGAAGAAAAAATGAAAAAACTAACTCCATTTATACTCAGCGGTCTCCTCATGTTTGGTGCGGTTGCTTGCGAAGCCTCTAAGACAAGCAGCGATGCTCCTAATAATGCTGGTGAAGCGAACAGGGCCGATCAAGTTAGCGACAACAACGCTAACACCAATCCAAACGCTACTAATACTGCTGAGCAAACTAACAAAGCTCCAGACGCAGACTCAGTTAAAGCAACCCAAGAGGACGCGCAAAATAAAGTTCGTCGCGCTCAAGCAAATAATGACATACGCGCACGAGAGCAACGCAATAATATTACTGGAGGCGACGTTCAAAGAGCTGATAGCGACTTAGCAAGTGAAGTTCGCAGTAAGTTGGAAGTAAACATCCAAAAAGGTCAGCTAACAGTTGACGCCGAAGATGGCGCTGTTACTGTTGCCGGAACAGTTCCCACGCAGCAAGACTTGGCTAAAATTGACACACTTGCCAAAGAAATTAAAGGTGTCAAAAGTGTAGTCAACAAGGCAACTGTTGCACAAGCTACACCGGCAGCGGACAACAAAAACCCTCAGTAGCAATAGTGGTTGTGGTTAATTTTGTGTAGGGTGGGCAGTGCCCACCCTACTGCTTTGCGCGTGGAGCCAGACACCCTAGAGTATTCAAGCCAGCAAAGCAAGCCTATGGCACTCTTGAGGAGATAAGATTGATGCTAGTAATTTTTAAAACATCAAAGGTAGCAAGTTGCTTTCCCACAAAGGCACCCAAAGCATCCGTCTGCGTAGGTTCGGGCTGAGTATTCGCCACCGCTTGAGCTTGTTGTTCTCCGGTCTGGCGATCGTCAACTTGATGGTTGTAGGCATTGGTGCAATTGCCCTCAATCGAGCGATCGAAGGTAATCCGCTCGGCACAAAGATAAGTTCCCAGCGTGGAAGTGCTTTCAAGTTGGCTTATCTGGCTAATCTCCGAACAACGAAAAAGACCGCCCTAGACCGAGCTGCTGTAGATATTGCCATCAAAGACGAAATCGAGCAATTTGAAAGCCTGCTAACTGCACTGCGAAAAGGTTCGACAGAGTTAGGAATCAAACCAGTCACCGATGAGATCGTACTAGCCCAACTCAATAAAGTTGAAGAGACGTGGCGGATTTATCGGCGCAATTTAGAAATTTATCTGAGCGCTTCACCAGATAAAAATGAGCAATATGTTGCAGACATCAACACCCTAACTAATTTCTTAGCATCTCAGCTAGATAGTGTCGCGAATTTGTTAGACGAACAGATCGGCGAGAACGCTCAAAATAGCCAATTCTTATTACTGGCGATGGCAATTCTGAGCGTACCGATCGCCTCGGTGGCGCTTTTGATTGTGTCTCAAATTGTTAGCGATCTGACTCAAGTAACTGAAACTGCTCGCAAAATGGCGAGTGGAGACTTAAACGTGCGGGCGCTAGAATCATCTAAAGATGAAGTGGGGGTGCTAGCTTCTACGCTCAATACAATGGCAACGCAAATTGGCAGCTTGTTGCAAAGTTTGCAGACGCGAAGCTACGAATTAGAAAATACTTTAGCTTATGTGAGCGCTATTATCGATAATTTGGCAGATGCGCTCCTAGTGACCGACCCAGACTGCCGAATAACCCGGTTTAATCCGGCTTTATTACAGATGTTTGGTATAGAAGATACGGATTCGATCGGTAAAGATTGCCAGATTCTCTCTAATGCGAAGGTGCTAGAATTAGTGGAACAGACGCGGGGACGACCGAGAGAAGTTTTCACGGCAGAAATCGAGCTGGCAAAAGGTCGCATCGGTCAAGCTTTAGCAACGGCGATTGCTAAAGATGACAAAAAAAATGTTAGCACTGAGATACTCGGTGCGGTGATCCTGATTCGCGATATCACGGCAGAAAAAGAAATCGATCGGATGAAGACGGATTTTATTTCTACTGTCTCCCATGAATTGCGAACGCCGCTGACTTCTGTGTTGGGGTTTGCTTCCCTGATTAAGGAAAAGTTAGAAAAAGGTGTTTTCCCTTTAATTCAAACAAACGATCGCAAAACCCAAAAAATAGTCAGACAGGTGGGTGCGAATATCAATATTATTGTGTCGGAGGCAGAACGGCTCACATCTTTGATTAATGATGTTTTGGATATTGCCAAGATGGAAGCCGGGAAGATTGAGTGGCATATGCAGCCGACTGACATTGAGGATATTATTGACCGGGCAATTGCTGCGACTGCATCTATTTGCGAAGCTAAAAATATACCACTGCAAAAAGAACTTGCTCCCGAACTCCCTCAAGTAATGGGCGATGGAGATCGTTTGATTCAGGTTTTTATCAATCTTATTTCCAACGCGATCAAGTTCACAGATACTGGTAGTTGTACCATTAGCGCCAGACAGCAGGAAAATGAGATGCTGATCGGTGTAACTGACACAGGCATCGGTATTGCTCCCGCTGACCAGCCCAAGGTGTTTGAAAAGTTCAGGCAAGTAGGAGAAACTCTTACAGATAAACCTAAAGGAACTGGATTGGGTCTGCCAATCTGCAAGCAGATTATAGAACATCACGGGGGCAAAATTTGGGTGGAAAGCGAAGTGGGTCGTGGCAGTACTTTTTCCTTCACTCTGCCGATAAGTCCTCGCATCAATGCAGAAGTAGCAAAGTTTAGTATCAATGCTTTGGTCAGGCAAGTAAGACAGAGTATTGTCCAAACATCCCCCGCTCCATCTAAAAATTATAAAACTATTCTCGTTGTCGATGATGACGCTCACATTCGCGAATTGCTCAGACAAGAACTGGAAAATGATGGGTATGAAGTAAAAGAAGCTAAAGATGGAATAGATGCTATTACGCAGGTAAAAAATACTAAGCCAGATCTAATTTTATTGGATGTGATGATGCCCCAGATCGGTGGTTTTGATGTGGCTGCTGTTTTGAAAAACGACCCCGAAACTATGGCGATACCAATTATTATTTTGTCAATTATCCAAGATAAGGAACGAGGTTATCGTTTGGGGATCGATCGCTACTTGAAAAAACCGATCGATAGAGAAGAGTTGCTCAATGAAATTGGGGTTTTGATTGCTCAAGGAATGTCGAATAAAAAAGTTTTGCTTGTTGATAAAGATGCTTCTACTGTGAAAATTATGTCTGAAGTTTTGCAGTCGCAAGGATACACGGTTACCGAGGCTTACGACGGTCAAGAGTGCATCGAAAAGGCTTTGGCGGTTAAACCGGATATGATAATTGTAGATTCTGTCTTTTCCGAGCAACATAATTTGGTAAAATCCTTGCGGTTTGAAAAGGGTCTGGAAAATGTATTCTTTGTTCTACTTGGCAAAAATACAGAAGAAAATTCTCAGCCCTATTTCGAGCCGTAAATTTGAGTTAAACTAGCCTTAATTGAGGGTGTAACGATGACAAAAAAAGTTTTGATTGTAGATGACGAACCAAATATTTTGATTTTGATGGAGCAAGCACTTGAAAAGTTAGAAGATGAGGGCGTAGAATTACTGACAGCTACAAATGGTGAGGAAGCTCTTGAGGCTATCCAAACGGAAAAACCCGATTTAGTTTTCCTCGATGTGATGATGCCGAAAATGAATGGTTTTGATGTTTGCAATACCGTTAAAAAAGAACTGCAAATGCAAGATGTTTACATTATAATGTTAACCGCTAAAGGTCAAGAATTTGATAAACAAAAAGGCAATGATGTGGGAGCATATCTTTACATGACAAAACCTTTTCGTCCGAAAACCGTGCTGGAAAAATCGATAGAGATTTTGGGTTTATCAATATCAGATTAACTTCCTTCATTAACCTATTTATTAATTAGCGTAAACCCATATTTTTTAGCTATTTCTTTACCGGTTTCGCTAGAAAGAAATTGAATAAATTTTTGTGCTTCAGGCACATTCTGGCATCTTTTAACTACCGCTGCGTTATAGATAATCTGAAAATGGGTATTTTCCGGTGCGATCGCTACTATTTTAACTTTATCTGATACTTTAGCTTCTGTTAAATAGGTAATCCCTGCATCTGCTTCATTTGTTTCTACCGCTTTTAGGATTTGACGAATATCTTCGCCTGTAAAAATAGCTTTGTTTTTAAGTCGATCGTAAATTCCTAGAGAAATTAGAGTTTCCTTTGCTTGCATACCTACTAATAATTTTTCATTACCCATAGCGATTTTCTTTACTTTCTCATTAACTAAGTCTTGAAAATTAAAAATAGGGATAGTAGAGTCACCATCGGCAATTAAGACAAGCGGATTTTTTATTGGCATTGTTTGCAAAGTTTCTGGAATTAATAAATTTAATAATTCCGGGTCGTTTTTACCGACTTTTGATGCGAAAATGATTAGATCTATTGGGATGCGTTTTAGTATTTGTTCTTTTATAAAAAGACTGGGGCCAAAATTGTAGCTTAGAGTGACGTGGGGATTTTCTTGCTTGTAAATTTTACCAATTTCTGTGAGAACCTCTTGATAGCTAGTCGCTGCTGATATCAGTAATGCAACTGGTTTTGCTTGTTGTAGGTTACAGCTTAAAAACACTAGATTGATAATAGCAATACTGATTATCAAAACAAGAGCGCGTTGCTTTTTCATGGTTCAGAGGACTTCAGTCAAAACAGATGTTTTTTTGGTTAACTTATTTAATAATTATAAATCCATATTTCTCAAATACCGACAATATTACAATCAATTGTAACGTTGGGTTTTTCTTTGTTGTAAAGTTCGACAATTTCTGCTAGAGAATTCCTATAAGCACCAGATGCCGATACGATTAGTACCACAGGCTTTACCTGTTGGCTAGTGCAGCTAACGATCCAAAAAGATAGGATAAAAAGAAAGCTAACAAAAACAATAAGCTTTTTATTTTTCACACAATTTCTGTCAAAGTTTGCACTAATTTATCAATATGGGCAGGTTCGTGAATTGCCATCACCGAGATGCGAATTCGGCTTGTCGGCACGGTGGGAGGGCGAATCGCGGGAACAAAAATACCAGATGCCTTCAACTGATAAGCAATCTTTAAAGCTGCCTGTGGATTATCTACTTGAAAGCAAATAATTGGCGATTGCGAAGGCAGTAGTTTGAGATGGGGTAGATATTCGGCAAAAAGATGTTTCAAATAATTAACATTGCCCCACAATTGAGTGCGACGTTGGGGTTCTTGTTTGACTATATTAATTGCTGCCAATGCCGCAGCTGTATCGGCAGGAGTGAGCCCAGTAGTGTAAATCCAGCTGGGAGCGCGGTTACGCAGAAAATCAATTAAAGTAGAAGAACCGGCGACATATCCACCCAAACTAGCTAAAGCTTTGCTGAGAGTTCCTATTTGAATAAGCGGCAATCCGGTACAGTGGAAATGTTCCACGCAACCGGCTCCATTTGCACCCAAAACTCCCGTGGCGTGCGCTTCATCAACTAGCACCATGCTGCTGAATTTTTCCGCTAAATCTAACAGTGCGGGTAAGGGACATAAGTCGCCATCCATACTGAAGACGCTATCGGTAATTATCAAGCAGCGTCGGTATTGTTGTCGATGTTGATGTAGTAGATCTTCCAAATCTTCTACATTACAGTGGGCGTATTCGATGACGGTTGCACCGCTGAGGATGGCTCCATTTTTGAGGCTGGAGTGATTGTATCGGTCAGAGAGAATTAAATCCCGTTTTCCGACAAGAGAGGCGATCGCTCCCAAATTGGCCAAATACCCAGAACTGAATACCAAGGCGTCTTCAGTTTGTTTGAGGGATGCGATCGCTTCCTCCAATTGCCGATGCAGTTCTCGGTGTCCGCTTAGCAGTCGGGAACCGGTGCTACCTGTCCCGAATTCCTTCGCCGCCGCAACTGCTGCTGCGATCGCACGCTGATCTCCCGCCAATCCCAAATAATCGTTACTGGCAAAATTAATTACAGGCTGTCCTTCCAGCCGTACAATGGCTCCTGGCAGACCCTGGATAGTTTGTACAGAGCGATACCAATCTGCCCGATGAATTGTGGTAAGGGATTTATCCAGCCAAGCGTAAGGATCGGTTGTCATTGGAAATGTCATTATTCCTGTTCTGGAGGAGCCTCAGTATTTTTTATTTCTGCATTCTTGCCCTTAACTGGGGGTAGCTGTTCGACTAAAGCCATTTCAAAAGCGACATCGGGCAGCTCCCCAACTATATACTTACCAGGGGCAAACACCCGCCCTGGCGTAAAACAGTATTGCTTAAGCTGAACCACCTCGCCTGGAGCAAACATTCCCCTAAACATTTTTCGCTCAATTGCCATGACTAATTCTCCCGATCGAATCTCAATACTCTTTAATTTTGGCACTTGTGCTGCTTTACGCAATCGAAATGTCCATACCTTCCATAGATATGAGTGAAACCACTGTCATTCTTCCTCTTTAATTGTCTCAATCGGCTTGATGACTCTGATTAAGTATGGTTTTGATATAAATTTGAACATAGATGTACACAAACGATCGTCTAACTGGCACATAGAGCCATTGCAAATTGTGAATAAAACGATCGTCCCTAAACCCAATCAACTGATGAGATCGAATTTATTAAAGAATGCTTTAGAAGCCGGACGTAAATACATAGCCACAGGTGCAATTTCTGCGGATATGTTGCGCCAAGAAATTTACCGTGCCTGGGAAAGGTCGCACCTAGAGGGAGCTAATCCCCGCACTTTGCAAGCAGATAAGCTATCAACTTTGGATACAGAGCGCTTACTAGAAAGACAGAGTTTTCTGATCGATGCCGCTCGTCCATATTTAAGGGTACTATCTCAGGCAGCCGGACACGAGCGCCACGCCGTCATGCTAAGCGAGCAAAATGCGATCGTACTCGACGTAGTAGGCGACGAGCAGAGCGTACATGGGCCCGAAGCAGTTCCGGGGCCGGGATCTTTACTATCAGAAGCAGTAGCTGGTGCCAACGGTCTGGGAACACCCTTAGCTGAAGACGGTTATGCAGAAATTATCGCCTCAGAGCATTTTATCCAGGGATTTCATCCCTTCACCTGCCAGGGAATTCCCCTGCGTAACGACAAAAAAGAAGTTATGGGAGTCCTCAGTATCTCTGTGCGGCGACCGGAGGTGGGGCAGCGCCTCAAAGAAATCTTGCTTTGTGCCTCCCACGGCATCGAAGCAGAATTGCTGCAAAAGCGCTTGCAAGAAGATGTTCGCCGCGTACTTACATCTCACCCAGATGATGGCCAACCATTAGAACAATTGCGCCAAGATATAGTTCAAGCCCATAATGCCGGACGCTTGCGACTGGAGGTAGTATCTCGTTTGGTTGCGGGAAACCGCTTCGAGTATGCGCTACAATTACTCCGACAAGCTGAAGAATCAATTCAACTATTTCGTCGCCGCGCTGCTCTTTGGCGCGATTTAGCTTCATTAGAGGTAGGAGCAATCCAACCGATATCCCTAACCGATACTGTTCGCGATTTAGTCGATCTGCTCTCCACCGAAGCAACAATACGTAAGATTGAAATTTTCATATGCTTTCCAGAGGAAGTTAGAGTACAGGCAGATCGGAGAACCCTTTCACGCAGGCTTTTTCGGGATTTTATACAAGCTTTCGATCTGGTAGGAAAAGGGGGTGCAGTACGGATCGAAATACATAAAATCCCTCATACCTCATCGGGGCAAGTAAGTTTAATTCCGATGCCAGCACCCGATCGTGTACAATCAGCCCCAATACCATTTATTCTGACGCTGCCAATAGGAAATTACAATCCATGAATCAAGGCTATCCATTAAATAGAAAAGTGCTAATTGCAGACGATGATGATGATAGTCGAACTATGCTCGCTTTTCTACTTGAAAGCGAGGGTTGGCAAATTGCCGAAGCACGTAATGGTAAAGAAGCTTTAGAAAAATTGACGGAGGAATGCCCGCAGGTATTGATTTTAGATAATCGAATGCCAGAGTTAACCGGAGCGGAAGTATACCAGCATATCCAGCAGGAAGGAATCAAAATTCCGGTTGTATTGATGACAGCATTCAGCGATTTGGAAGAATTAGCTTCATCTTTGGGCATTCGTTATTACTTACCTAAGCCGGTGGATGTGCCGCTCGTACTGGCGACGGTTGAGTCTGCTTACGCGGAATATCAAAAATGATCGAATGCTAAATTGCAGGCTGAATGCGCGATCGCTCCTTTTTTCCACCTAATATTAGCGCTCCCAAACATCAAATGGATCGTTACTATCATCTGCTAACCAGGCATAGGGATCGCCAGAAACTTGCACTCCTCCATATTTAGAAAAGGCAATTCTTACGATATTTGTGCGACCGATATCCAAATAGCCGGATGCCCAGACTTCTAATTTAGTAATGCCGGTGATAATGATTCTGTGAGCGCCTGGACATAGATATACTGTTTTTCTGCGATCGAATGTACGCGGTTGAAATACCTCTCGCCCATTAATCCAAACATTACCCCAATCATCCCCACGCGCAACAAACTCTACCAAAACCGATCCTGTATAAGTGTTCGGACAAAATCCTGTAGAGTTCGGAGGATAACCTGTGGTGGGAGAGGAAGGACAACCGTAGGGCGTACAGGTGCCGTACTCCGTGCAACCGTAGGGATTGCAACTGCCAGTAGGCGTTCTCCAACAACCGAATTGATTACAACCACCACCCACGGGATAGCACCCGTAAAAATTACAGCTAGTTCTATTTTGAGCTAAAGAGGAAACCTGCCAGGGAAGCAAAGCTAAAGTTGCACTAAATGCAGTAAAAGTCAATAATTTTCCTACCAGGCAGATAAGATTGTATAACAACAAAGTAGGTTGGTTTGCTTTAACAAAACTCAATGCCAAACTTGGGTTTGTTGGGTTTCGCTGGGGCTCAACCGAACCTACAATTTTGTTGAAGGAAAGACTATTGAGATTGCCAGAGGTAAACCGAGAATGGTTTGTAGTTTTCATGGCTCATAGCTGTAGATTTTTCTGAAATTTTCAGACGAATGCTAGGCTAAACCAGGTTCCTTTAGACTTGTTTGTCGCAGATAACTTAACAGCCAATTTGCTGCCGTAGCCCGTCGAGTCTGCCGAGGGCCGAATTCTCCGATTTTGTAACCCTTAAAACCCAAGCTTTCTTTCAACAGTTGTTTATTTTCAGGAGGAATGGAACGAGTCAGTTTTACGGTTGCGGGACGGCTTTCTATAAAATCAGGCGGTTCTGGATATTCATTTTGCCATTCCTCTGCAACGCCGGAAGCATCCCATTTGCCAGAAATTTCGTCATGGCGATATCCCAAGCAATGCCAAACGAGTTGGTTGACTGTTGCATCGTCAATAGTATCGTTGATAATTGCCCAGATGGTTTCGGTATTTAGCGGCGGTAAGTTAGACATGAAAGTTGTTAGCTGATATTGCGATCGACTACTCATGTAGTTTCCTATATCCGCCTAACAAAAGCAACCAGACTACCACAACTAGCCAGTGGATTACCACGGTCAGCCAGAGGGAACCGCTTTGCAGGTAAGCAACGGTACAGGCACCACCTAGCAGCGCCGCTAATGATAGGAAAATGGGATTGAAAAATGTTTTGAGTCCGGCTGGAAAGAAGCTGATGGCGTTGAGCGGATGATAAACTATAAATGCAACCAAACTGATAAATATCCACAATACCAATTTTGTTGTAGAAACATTTTCTGTAGGATGCGGTAAAAGTAAAACGCGAAAAAATAGTTCCTCGGTGATGGCAGGGAATAGCAGAGAAATTGCTATAATCTTGACAACCTTTGGCCACGATTCTTTTAAAACATCAATTTGTAAAAAGCCAAATTTGAAACCGAGCGGCAATGAAATCAATGCCAATATCGCTAATAATAAGGCACAGAGCAACCCATTATCAATGCTGGGAAGGGTGGTAAAAGCTCTGCTGACACGGAATACTAACTTATCGATCGCAGCCATAGCGATAAAAGATCCAAAACTCATTTACCACTCCTCCTTATAGGTAACGTTCTGATACTAAAATCTAATTCAGGCGTGTTATTTATCAATGCGGACTCTACAATGGAAAACCAAACAACACCACCTGGACAAGTCCGAGCCCATGTTTTTATTTCTGGAAACGTTAAAGGAGTTGGCTTCCGCTTAGCCACTTGGGATAAGGCGAACCAATGGGGAATTGGCGGTTGGGTGGAAGAACTTCCCGACGGACGAGTGGAAGCTGTGTTTGAGGGAAGCAAGGAACTTGTAGAAGCAATTATCAGCTGGTGTTACCGGGGAAGTCCAGATGCTGTGGTTAAAAATGTTACGGTTGGGTATGAAGAACCGGAGGGATTGACTGAGTTTATCATCAGACGATCTCGCGAACCTGTAGTTTATAAAAAACCAACGAGCGTCAATACCAAAACGATTAACGTTCTCTTCTTCGTTCACGGGTTAATGCTCAGCGATAATCCCACGCCAGAAGAAAAGCAATACGATATCCTGTGGGAACCTGTGAAGAAACTCTATAATCTTGAGGAGCGCATTGACGAGATTGTCAGAGTTAATTGGGGGCAATATTTGGATGAAACAGACGAACCCAGACCAGACGAAAAAATCAACAAGGCGGAAAAATTTATTTTAGACCAACTTAATTTCGATCGCCTGCGTCAAAAACCCAGCCCCAATAACATTGTACTTCAAGATTTACAGAGCGATATCACTTTTCAACCTTGGTGGCGGTTTTTGGTTAAACCTTTACGAGAAACATTACTTTTGCGGGGATTTGGGGATGCGGTTTACTATGTTGGCGAAGATGGCAAAATAGCAGTGCAGTTGGCTGTGTATCGCCAAGTCTTGAAAGTATTAGAAAAATATCGATCGCAAATTGAGGAAGATATAGAAACCGAAGCGCTAAGAATCAAAGTGCGGCTGCACGCGATCGGCACAAGTTTGGGTTCAACCGTTATTAACGACTTTTTGCACGGTTTATTTTCCAATACCGGATACCGGATTAGAAGCAATCCGGAAGAAGCAAAAGAACCGACAATTGTCACGAGTAAAGTTTTGGAAGATGAGAAACAGAAAACAGTCGAACGCTATCAATTTTGGCGAATTGCTGCCCAGAAAAAACGCTTAGAGTTGGGTTCAGTTGTGACAATGGCTTCTCAACTTCCAGTTTTGCTAATGCGTTCTCAGCGCGTTGTTGATGCTTTTGCTAATGGCCAAACTTTGCCAGCGGATGAAATAGGCATTCCTCGCGATATTAAAGAAGTGATCTGGAAAATTTTCTACGATATAGACGATTTGCTGGCATTTCCCGTGCGTCCTTTATTTGGCGATTATCCCGGTATTCAGGATATTCAAGTAGATGTAGGAGATGGCTTGAAAGCGCACACGAGTTATTGGGGAAATGAAAAGATTCACGAACAAGTTGCCGAACTTTTGAATAGGAGAGTGGTGAGTTAGCTTAACTCGTTGGTAGTGCTGGATTGAAGAGATCCTTTAACCATTCCAGAAATGCGATCGCAATTGCAGATTCGTGACGCAACACACGCGCTGTGATTGCCTGTCCCATAGGCATCCCCGGTGTTTCTTGCCAAGCTAACCAAGTATGAATCAAAGCTTTGGGATGGTGAACTAAGCTATAGCAGTTGATACCAGCTTGTTCGATTTCTTGCAAAATACCGTCTGCTTTCGGACACAAAATATCATCTGAGGGGATAAGATGGGCAACAAAATCTTCTAACATTCCAGGTAGTTGATTGTTAGGCATTAACCAAACTCCCACTTTTGGTAAATCTGGTGGTGCGTAAACCCAACCTTCTGGCGGTGGTGTTTCGGGGATATCTTGATAACCGCTGGTACTGAGTTTATATCGCAGGGATTGCCAACGTGCCAGTAAATCGCGATCGGCATCAACTACAATACCTAGTGTACGTAAATTTTCTGCTTTTAACCTATCTGATAATCCCTCTAAAAGTACCTCAATTCCTTGTCCATTTTCGTCTGTCGGCACTTCCACAGAAAAAGTTTCTGGTACTCGATATTTTTCGCACAAAGCCCATATGACGTGCTGGTCATTCTTCCCTTCAACTAATAACTGTTGAGGTTTTGGTTTGGGAGGTTTTTGTGCTTTTGGCATCACCGTACCTCAATACTTTGCCGAACGGCAACTGCTAATTCATCTGCGGTGTATTCAACTGCACGTATCTTTTCATCGCGCCGACTTAAGCGGAATAATTTTCCGACTGAATTATCTTCAAATTCAGCCAATGCTTCTTGAAAACCCGCTATACAATCCCAACTATGAGTAGTAGCAAAAACCTGTAAATTTAACCGTTTTGCTGTTGAAAAAATTAAACGCCACATATCAGTTTGGGCTTCGTAATATAAGCCAGTTTCAATCTCATCTACTAGCAGTAAACCATTTTCAACTGTTACAGCAGCCATTGCTAGAGATAGCATACGACGCATTCCCTCACCCATACTACCCAGGTTAATTGGGTTGTGCTGTCCGTGAAGTTTCAGCAGAACGCCACTACTAGAACTTTGTCTGCTGGTGAAACTAATACGTTCTATATTTGGCTCTAATATTTGCAACGCTGCTACCACGCTTTCTTCTTTCGGGGTTAGTGTGATTTTATCCCAAAACACAGCCATTTGTTGAAAATTTATGTTGGTCGTTGTGAGAAAGAAATTTGAGCTAATGTTTTGGGTAAAAAGTCTTGAATTGCTAGTTGTTACAAAAGCATGAGGCTGATGTTCATTCCATTGCCGAAAGGCTTTCCCTGTAATCAAGCCATCATCGCGGATGGGTATAGGCATTGTAGTACCCCGTCCGTCTGAAAATAAAAGCAAAAACTTTGATGGCTCAATTGACCCCCCTTCAGGAGTCAAGAATAGATCAAAGCCAGGAGGTTTCTGAATACGCTCAGGTTCTTTGATCTGGAATTGAACAGATAAGGGAGCTTCTTTTTCCGATCGCACAGAAATAGTTTGCTCAGTATTTAGCTGATGGCCATAAAAAATATGTCTTATTTCATAACCGCTTCGGCGCTCAATTTCTCCCCTAACAAAAGAGGACTGAGATATAGAGTAATCTGCGATTTCACCCCGATTATATAAGAAATTAATTAAAGGTTCAAGGTTAACTTGATTAACCAATAAATAGACAGCTTCCAGGAGGCTGGTTTTGCCGCTGTTATTTGAACCGACGATCAGATTGACACGCGCCAAACCGTCGATGTGGAAATCTTTGAAGCAGCGATAGTTTTGGATGGTAAGATCGCGTAGCATAAAGCCCTCTGCTGTGCAGCGGTTGTCATTTCCCATATTAGAGGGTAGAGGGAAAATGCGATCGCAGTACTCGCAAAGCTTTAAAATACGATCGCAAGTTATCACATATCGTCAATGTCACAACAAGATAAAATCCGCGCCCACGTTTTTGTTTCCGGTATCGTTCAGGGTGTGGGTTATCGCTATTCAACTTTAAAACAGGCGCAACGGGTGGGTGTAGGCGGTTGGGTACGCAACGTCCCGGATGGGCGCGTGGAAGCTGTTTTTGAAGGAACTAAGGCAAATGTAGAAGCGATGATTCGCTGGTGTTATCGGGGAAGTCCATCTGCTGAGGTTACGGATGTGGCGGTTGAGTACGAACAACCTCAAGGTATGGAGAGTTTTGCGATCGAAAGGCGGGGTTAGCAGGGAATTTTGTAACTAATTTAACCGCTTTCAAGATGAGCTTGGATTTAGTAAAGAGGTGTTAGATGAAGTGTTTGCATTAGTAAAGATGAAGTAGATTTAAGAAAAATATCTTTAGATTTTATTATTAAAAGGATGTGTTCGGGATCGCCACATTCAGCGCAAGTACCCTCAAACTGGAAAATACTTCACTGTTTTAGCAGTGACCGGAGGTGGTTGTCGATGAGTAATGTGGAGCAATACTATAGAATACTTGAGCTAGAACCGGGCGCTACACTGGAGGAAATTCGTCAGGGATACAAAGACTTAGCGATGGTGTGGCATCCAGACCGTTTTCCCAATCATCCCAGACTCCGACAAAAAGCTCATAAAAAATTGCAACTAATTAACGAAGCGCACGAAAAGTTACGGTCATTTGCGCCTGTTGCTGCGACGATCGCATCTCCACCGCACTCTGAGTCGGCGCGATCGCAACCATCCCCATCATCCCCATCAAACAGTAAAGATTACTACAAACAGCCACCTCCCAAGCCTCAAGAAGAAGACTACAGAAAATATACTTACGAATATACGCCTTTCAAAAATTTCAGCCGCAAAGATGTCGATACGTGGTTAGATTAAATTGTGAAAAAGGTTATCGTCTTCGGCAGCATTAACATGGATTTGGTGGCCCGATCTCCCCGCTTGCCAATTCCCGGCGAAACTATCCTGGGTCGTGACTTTTTTACCGCGCCGGGAGGGAAAGGTGCAAATCAGGCGGTGGCATCTGCAAGATTGGGTATTCCTACTCAGTTAGTTGGGCGTATTGGCGATGACAATTTTGGTCGATCGCTCCTCACCCATCTTCAAACATTTGGTGTCCAAACAGAGCATATATTAATAGATAAAACAGCACATTCCGGCGTCGCTATTATCGCCGTAGATGACTCAGGGCAAAATAATATTATCGTTGTTCCCGGTGCGAACGGGTGCGTAAATGGCACTGATGTAAAAAATTTGATTAATTTGTGGGATAACGCCGCTGTATTGCTGCTTCAATTCGAGATTCCTTTAACGGCAGTAATTTCAGCCGCAAAAGCCGCTAAAAGTGTCGGTGTGAAGGTGATTCTCGACCCCGCACCGGCGCAAATAGATATCCCCGATGACTTTTACCCACTCGTCGATATTATTACGCCGAATGAAATTGAAGCGGCACAATTAGTTGGTTTTCCGGTTAATAATTTTGACACTGCTGCTAATGCGGCATCTGTCTTGCTTCAAAAAGGTGTGGGAACTGCGATCGTCAAATTGGGCGCACAAGGAGTTTACTGTGCGACAGCGGACTCAACATTTTTTATATCGGCTTTTCGAGTGCAAACGGTTGATACGGTAGCAGCTGGGGATGCTTTTAATGGTGGTTTGGTTGCAGCTATTGCTGAAGGGCGATCGCTGCGAGAGGGGGTGGTTTGGGGTGCTGCGGCTGGGGCTATTTCTACTACTAAGCCGGGTGCGATGTCTTCGATGTGCGATCGGGAAACATTGGATAGGTTTCTGAATGAGAGGGGTTTTTCTGGTTAGGGTTGGTCAGTTGTGAGTTTGAGATTGTTTTTTTTAACGCAAAGGGTCGCAAAGGTTTACGCTAAGGGACGCAGAGGAAATTCTCAAATTAAATGGGAAGAATTATGCTGTTAAAGGGTTGTGGTTCTGGATGCTTGTTTGGTTTGGCTTTGGGCGATGCGCTTGGTGCTGTTACTGAGTTTTTGAATGTTGATGAGATTTTGCGTCGTTTCCCGCCCAATGGCCCGCAGGAACCAACAGGTAATCCCGCCCGCGTTACGGACGATACGCAGATGGCGTTATGTGTGGGGGAGGCGTTGATTGAGGCGGGTGGGGTTTACACTGCCAGCAGTTTGGAACCTTTGCTGCGACGTGCTTTTGTCACTTGGTTACACAGTCCGGATAATAACCGCGCCCCCGGTCGAACTTGCTTGAATGCTTGTGGGAAGCTGGAGGAGGGTTTGCCGTGGGAGAGGGCGACTGTTGCTGACTCGAAGGGTTGCGGTGCGAATATGCGGGTTGCACCTGTGGGTTTGTTGCCTTTGGGGGGAGATAGTTCGCTTCGGGGTGCGATCGCGCAATTTCAAGCAGCGCTAACTCACGGTCATCCTACCGCCCTCGCAGCTTCGGATTTGACTGCTTATGCGATCGCCGATCTGGCTGCTGGTGGAACTCCGGAACAATTGCCCCAGCGACTCCGCAGCTACGCTTTATCCCAGCGCACAGTTTACCGCAGCGATTGGTTGGGGTCGCTTTGGCAACGTCCGTACATCAATACGCCAGAAGAATTTATCAGTCGCGGATGGGATGAATGTCTGTCGGTACTCGATCGTCTCGATGCTGCATTGGCAGAACCAAATCGCGATCGCGACCCCTGCGAAGCTACGGGTGAGGGATGGATAGCAGAGGAAGCTTTTGCTACTGGTTTGTTGTGTTTTCTGTTATTTCCAGAAGAACCCGTGGCGGCGTTGCGTCGTGCGGCAGTTACTTCTGGTGATTCGGATTCGATCGCTTGTTTGACTGGCGCTTTTGCAGGTGCTTATTTGGGCATGGAGGCATGGCCTTCATATTGGACGAGTCGGATCGAGTATCGCCAAAGACTTGCAGCTTTGGGGGAATTGTGGGATGGGTAGGCGATCGAAATATCGGCAGCTATCGTGGGTTTAATAATCAACAATTAGGTAAAAAATTTGAAATTTCAATAGACATCTCTAGAAAAGAATCTCTCTCGGCAGGCAGGATGCCTACCCCACCAGAATTTTTGGAGATGTCTAATAATATCGGCAAAAATACCGCACCTTTGCAAAAAATCTCATCTTCGGGCAATATGAGTAAGAGATGAAACTAGAATCTTTAATCAGACTCAATCGTGCCATTCGCGTCATCGGCTTCGACGACGCGCCTTTCGTGCGTCGAAGGGGAAGTCAGGTTGCGATCGCAGGTATCATTTGTGCAAATACGCGCTTTGAGGGTATGGTGTGGGGAAGGGTGCGACAAGATGGCTGGAACGCTACCGACACAATTTGTAAATTACTCATCGGTGGCAAATTTCTCCCACAATTGCATATTCTACTGCTAGACGGTATAGCTTTCGGTGGTTTTAATGTTATAGACCTACCGTTACTTTCCCAAAGGCTTGCACTCCCCTGCGTGGCAGTTATGCGCCGTCAGCCAGATATTATCGCTATAGAAGAAGCAATTCATCGCCTTCCACAACCAGAAAAACGTCTTAAAATACTGCGTCGTGCAGGTACTATTCACGAGTTTGGGCCGTTTTTCTTTCAAGTTTGCGGTGAAACTCCGGAAATAACTGCTGCGGTGCTGCAACGGCTGACGGACTGCGGAAAAGTTCCGGAAGCTTTACGTCTGGCACATTTAATTGGTGCAGCTATAGTTAAGGGCGAAAGTGGCAGTTGTGCTTGATTTTATAATTTTATAGTGTATAAAGAGATGTTACTATGATATTAAAATTTATTACATAAAAGCAAAGAATCTAGAAACAAATTAGTATTTTTGGACATCTTATAATTAGTTACCATTATTGATAAGATAGCTTAAAACACCTCTTGGGCTAGCAACCCAGGGGCATTGCTTATAGAGCAATTTTGATAAACACAAATTGAGCGATCGCTGTCATAATATATAACACTCAGCCACAAATGCCACTAGGTTAAGTCTGAGCAAAGGTGTCTACCAGTTCTACAAAGGAAAGTAAAGAACATGAGTAGAAGGGAAATTATCACGGCTGAAGAAGCTGTTTTGACTAATTGTGAGAGGGAACCTATTCACACTCCGGGTTCCATTCAGCCTCACGGTGTACTTTTGGTATTGAGAGAGCCGCATCTGACAATTCTACAAGTGAGCAACAACACTTTAGAATTTTTTGGCTTATGTCCGGAGAAATTAATTAGGAAAAATCTGAATGAATTGCTCGACAATTCTCAAATAGAACAATTTAAACAATATTTAACAATTCAAGACCTACCGAGTGTAAATCCTATTAAATTAACAATTAAAACAGCTAGCACTCGTCACGTTTTCGATGGAATAATTCATAGAATCGATGGCGTTTTAATTCTAGAATTAGAGCCAGCAAGCCTTCCAGAAAATATTTCATTTTTTAGCTTTTACCATCACGTTAGGGCGGCTACATCTAAGCTACAAGAAACGTCTAACTTACAGGAATTGTCCGCAGCGATCGCTGTGGAAGTGCGAAAAATGACTGGGTTTGACAGGGTGATGGTATACAAATTTAATGCTGAGGGACATGGCTGCGTAATTGCCGAAGATAAACGACAAAATTTACCTAGTTTTTTGAATTTACACTACCCAGCCACAGATGTTCCCAAGCAAGCAAGAAAACTCTATTGTTTAAATTTACTGAGGTTAATAGCAGATGTCAATTATCAACCAGTGGAAATTATACCTACTTACAATCCAGTCATGAATAATGCGCTGGATTTAAGCTTTTCAGTTTTAAGAAGCGCATCCCCAATGCACATAGAATACTTGCAAAATATGGGTGTTGGCGCTTCTATGTCTATATCTTTGATTAAAGATCGAAAACTTTGGGGACTTGTGGCTTGCCATCATTATTCTCCCAAATTTGTCTCTTATGAAGTGCGAACAGCTTGCCAATTCCTCGGACAGGTGATGTCTGTAGAACTTTCAGCAAAGGAAAATAACGAAGATTCTGATTATAAACTGCAATTAAAATCTATTACAAGCAAGTTTATTGAATATATGTCTAAGGAGGAAAACTTTGTTGAGGGCTTGCTAAAATACTATCCTAATTTACTCAATTTAGTTAATGCGTCAGGAGCGGCGGTCTGTATTGATAATAATTTAAAGGTAATAGGTAAAACACCTCAAGAAGAAGAAATAAGGCAGTTAATTAATTGGATAGACCGTAGATTAAAATTGGAAATTTTCCATTCTGATAATTTGGCAAAACTGTATCCAGAGGCAGAAAAATTTAAGGATGTGGCGAGCGGTGCGATCGCAATTTCAATTTCGCCAACGCGGAGCAACTATGTTTTATGGTTTCGGCCAGAAGTCATTCAAACGGTTAATTGGGCAGGCAATCCCCATGAACCGGCGCAAATACAAGAAAAAATGGCAGATGGTAGTTTGCGCCTCTCTCCTCGCAAATCGTTTGAAATGTGGAAAGAAATTGTTAAATTAAAGTCTTTACCTTGGAAAAAATGCGAAATTGATGCAGCAGACGAACTAAGGAACGCCATTATAAGTATTATTTTGCGGCAAGCAGATGAATTAGCTAAATTAAATATGGCTTTGCTGAAGTCGGAAGCGAGAGAAAGAGAAAAAGCATCTCAGTTAGAAGTAGCGCTGCAAGAACTACAGCACACCCAAACTCAGCTAGTGCAAAGCGAAAAAATGTCTAGCTTGGGACAAATGGTAGCCGGCGTTGCCCATGAAATTAACAATCCCATCAACTTTATTTATGGGAATTTAATACATGCAAATGAGTATACAAAAGATTTTCTTCAGTTGCTAAACTTATACCGCCAGGATTTTCCGTCACCAGGAGAGCGAATCAATCAAATGGCGGAAGAAATTGACCTGGAATTTTTGATGGATGATTTGCCGAAACTTTTGCGTTCGATGAAAGTAGGGGCCGATCGCATTCGCGAGATCGTGCAGGCGCTGCGAATTTTCTCGCGCATCGATGAAAGCGAAATGAAGCCGGTAGACATTCACGAAGGTATAGAAAGCACCTTGCTGATTTTGAGCAATCGGCTCAAAGCTAGCTCGACTCGTCCCGGCATTCAAGTCATCAAAGAATATGGCAATCTACCGAAAATAGAGTGTTATGCCGGTCAGTTGAATCAGGTATTTATGAATATACTGGCAAATGCGATTGACGCCTTGGAAGATCTGAAGAGCAGAGGAGCGGGAGAGAAATATGCCATCCAAAATCTCAAATTAAAAATCCAAGATCCGGAGATTCGGATTCGCACCTACCTTGTAAGCAGCGATCGCATCGCGATCGGCATCGCAGATAATGGCCCAGGTATCTCCAACGAAGTGCAGCAGCGGTTGTTCGATCCTTTCTTTACCACAAAATCGGCCAGCAAAGGTACTGGTATAGGTTTGGCGATCGGCTATTCTGTGGTCGTGGACAAACACGGCGGTAACTTGACGTGCGTTTCTGCACCGGGACAGGGAGCAGAATTTATTGTTGAGCTTCCCATCAGAGCAAAGCTAAGCTAGAGATCGTACAGGTTTTGTTCGCTTGAGTACCAGACATATTTTATGAATAACGCTGCTTTGTTGCCTCAATTATGTTCTGCGTTAGCGATCGCCTTCTTGAGTGCATCTACCCTCACACCCCCCAGTCGCGCAGAAGGCGGCAGCACCAACACCACCAACGCCACTTTCTTCTGCGGTACCAGCAACGGCGTCCCGGCAACTATGGCCCGCACGCCACGCGGAGAAATACCGATGATTCTCTGGAATTCTCCCACAATCGTCCAATCGGGCGATACTCAAAAACAGTGCGAAGATGTATCGAATAGGTTGCAGAGTTATTACAATAACGGTACTTTCAAATACATCACCACTAGGAGAATGAACGGTCAAACCGTAGCTTGCGTTGCACAACAAAATAACGATGAGGCAACTTGCAGTGGCGACCCGTTATTCGCTCTCAACATACCCCCTCAAAGTAAACCGGCAGACGCTCTACAAGGTATATTTCGGATCAGAATGGCTTCTGCCGGAGTCATCAATGAAACGTTCGCACCTGTTTACATTAGTCTGGATAAATTATTACAGGGTGAGTATCCGCCAACGGGAAGCAATACCCGTCGTTCTCCATCTAGAAATAATCCTCAGTAATGGCGATCGCAAAACTTAGCTGCGGTGCAATTATCTTATCTGCTCTGTTGCAGTTTAGCAGTTACCAGAATTACCGCGTCTCATTAGGTAATTCTGGTCGTCCGATTTGGGATTGTGGGTCAGTCTGTTTTGTTTCCAGATCCCAGATCGATCCGTGGACAACAAATCCAAAATCCTCTGTTGCGAAGGTGGACATCGTGACGGGAAGCGGAGCCATTCCGATCTTGGGGTCTCCCCAAGTAGAGGACATGGCGTCCAAGACGCCCACTTCGCGCCAAATCCAAAATCCAAAATCGATCGCTCTGAGGCATTCCCAGTACCCAGTTTATGCGATCGCCTTCATTCCCCGCAGTCAAATTCTCGTCAGCGGCGGATACGATGAGCTAACCAAAGATGGTCGGGAAGGTACGATCAAGCTGTGGGATCTGAAGAATGGCCAACTCCTACGCACTCTCAAAGGACATACAGACCAAGTGCGTGCGATCGCCATCAGTCCCGATGGCAAAATATTAGCTAGCGGTAGCGACGATAAAAGTATCAAACTGTGGAATCCAAACACCGGACAGTTGCTGCGTACTCTTACCGGACATTCCGACTGGATTGCTGCTGTTGCTATCAGTCCGGATGGAAAAACTCTAGTCAGCGGTAGTTTCGACAACACCATCAAAATTTGGGATTTACATAGCGGACAATTGCGGCGTACCCTCACCGGACATACCGATCCAGTGCAGTCGATCGCCTTCACTCCCGATGGTACAACCTTAGCAAGTGCCAGTAACGATAAAACCATCAAACTGTGGAATCTTCGTACAGGACAATTGCAAAATACCCTCACCGGACATACAAATTTTGTTTTGTCGGTTGTCATCAGTCCCGATGGTACAACCCTGGCCAGTGCCGGTTATGACAAAACTATTAAATTGTGGAACTTACGCAGCAACAAACTGGAAAATACTCTCAAAGGCCATGCCGACTTAGTACCTGGTATCGCCATCAGCCCGGATGGTAAAATTTTAGCCAGCATCGAAGGAAGTTGGGACAATACCGTCAAGCTGTGGGATTTGCATAGTGGCGAATTCCTGGGCGACTTGCCAGCACACAAAAGTAATGTTGTCATTAAAGGAGAGTCGATCGCCTTCAGTCCTCAAGGTAATTTCCTCGCCAGTGGCAATAACGATGGCATCATTGAAATTTGGCAATATTGATATCAATTTTATCAGTGCAATTTGATATGAAATTTTCCTTTCCAGACCTAGCAGTGGCGATCGGTGCAGCAGCAATTGTAATTGTCCAATCTCAAATTGCCGTACCGCAAGAACAACAATCACTCAATGATAAAGCGATCGGTGATATGGCAAGAGATGTCACCGTTTTGATTAATGGCCAAAATCCCGGCTCGGGCGTAATTATTGCCAAACAAGGAAACACTTATTCCGTCCTCACTGCCAAACACGTTGTTGCCACTCAAGATGAATACGAAATATTTACTTCCGATGCCACAAAATATCCGCTTAATTACGCCAATGTCAAAAAATTACCTGGAATCGATTTAGCGATCGTGCAGTTTACCAGTAATAAAAATTATCGCGTTGCCGAGTTAGGTGATTCCGACAAAGTAACCGAAGGTGCAACAGTTTATACAGCCGGTTGGCCTCGTCCCGGACGCGCCATCAATCAAGCTATTTATCAAATTACTAAAGGCAGCATTTCCGGTCGTCCCTTGCAAGCATTAGATGATGGCTACGGTTTGGTTTATACTAATATCACTCGTACAGGAATGAGTGGCGGCCCGGTTTTTGATTCACAAGGGCAAGTAGTTGGCATTCACGGCAGGGGGGACGGAGAACCTATTTTTAATCCGGAAACTGGCGCAACAGTAGATGTCAAATCTGGTTTTAATTTAGCAATTCCCATCAACACATATTTTAAATTAGCGCCAGGGGTAGGAATTAATTTACTTTACTTGGGAGATAACTTTGTTGAAGCTAACAAGATAGCAGGACATTCAAACGCCATAAGTTCTGTCGCCATCAGTCAGGATGGTACAATCTTAGCTAGCGGCAGTATGGATAATACGATTAAAATTTGGAACAGAAGCACTGGGAAAGAATTGCGTACTCTCACCGGGCATACAAACTATATTAATTCGATCGCCATCAGTCCGGATAGCAAAATTTTGGCTAGTGGCGCTAATGATGGCACTGTGAAAATTTGGAACTTGGCTAACGGACGATTGATAAATAGCCTGACAGGCGATAAAAATTATGTCAGATCTGTTGCGATAAGTCCCGATGGAACAACTTTAGCTAGTGGCAGTGCAAATGATGCAAATATCAAAATTTGGAATCTGCAAACTGGCAAATTATTGCGTACTCTCACCGGACATCGCAATTATGTTAATGCGGTTGATTTTAGTGCAGATGGTAAGAGTTTGGCTAGTGGCAGTACGGATTTAACCATCAACATTTGGAATCCGAACACGGGAGAATTGCAGCAGACTTTGAAGGGACATACCAATTGGATCGCCAGCGTTGCGATCGGTTCTTTCGGGCAAATTATCGCCAGTGGTGGTGCTGACAATACGATTAAAATTTGGAATGTAAAAACAGGAGAAATGCTGTATAATTTACAAGCTCATTCTGGGGTGGTGAGAGCAGTGGCGATCGATCCCAACGCACATATCCTCGCCAGCGGTAGTGATGACGGAACAATCAAAATTTGGAACTTGCATAACGGTCAACTGCTGCATACTCTGCAAGTGCGCGATCGGCAAGGACAAATTGCGTCAGTAAATTCTTTGGCTTTCAGTAATGATGGGCAAATTTTGATTAGTAATGCTGGTGCTAGTTTAAGGATTTGGCAGGTGAAGCGATGAAATATTACTATCAATTATCGTCGGTAATAATTGGTGCAGCAATAGCGGTAATGCAACCGCAAATGGTAGTGCCGCAAACATTGGACGAACAAGCGATCGCATCTCTTGCTAAACAGGTAACTGTTGTGATTAACGGTCAAAATCCCGGCAGTGGCGTAATAATTGGTAAGAAAGATAATACTTATTATGTACTGACTGCCAAGCACGTTGTCGCTACACGAGATGAGTATGAAATTTTGACTCATGACAGCACAAAACACGCCCTCAACTATAGCACGGTGAAAAAATTGCCAGGGGTAGATTTAGCATTAGTGCAATTTACCAGTAGCCAAAATTACCGCGTTGCCGAAATAGCAGATTCGGATACGGTGACAGAAGGTGCAACTGTTTATACTGCTGGTTGGCCGCATCCCGGACGCGCCATCACGGAACGAGTTTATCAGATGACAACAGGCAAAATATCGGGTCGATCGCTCAAACCTTTAGAAGATGGCTATGCTTTAATTTATACCAATATCACTCGATCGGGCATGAGTGGTGGCCCACTTTTGGATGCCCAAGGGCGGGTAATTGGCATTCACGGACGGGCGGATGGAGTGCCGATCGTCAATCCCGACACGGGGCAAACAGTTGATATCAAATCAGGATTTAATTTGGCAATTCCAATTAAAATTTTTTTGGAAACTTCAGCCATAACAGATATTCCGCCTAACTCTAGTTTTGCCGTTCTTCTATTAGCTTGGGGAGAAAAGATACATAAAGAAAACCAAATTAAAGCAGCGGCAGATTACTATCAAAAAGCGCTTTTACAGGATGCCAAGTTAGGCTCTGCTTCTTTATTTTTAGGTTTAGCTAAATACGAATTGGGAGATGTAGAAGGAGCAATTCGTTCCTGGCAAACAGTTGACCCGCAAGCTTATTACGGTAAAAATGCAGAGCGGATTCAATTAATGCAAATAGCGCTGGCGGTAGCAACCTATGGAAAGGGCGATCGACAAGGTTGTTTGGCAATAATGAATAAGCTCAATCAACCCCATCAATTCTTAATTGAATTTGAGAAGTTGAAAACGCAACTTTGGGGCGATCGCTTGCTGGCAGATACAAAAAAAATGATGCCAGAATTCTTCCCTAACAAAACAATTGAAGCTGACTCTAACGTAAATGCAGTAGCCATTACCCCCGACGGTCAAACTTTAGCGACCGGTCATGATGACAAAACTATCAAATTGTGGCAGGTCAGCACAGGCAAATTGAAAAGCACTCTTACCGGACTTTCTGCTTCAGCTTCTACCTTAGCCATCAGTCCAGACGGTCAAATTTTAGCTGCTGGTAGTAGCGATCGTAGCATCAAATTATGGAACCTTCGCACAGGACAATTGAAAAGCAATCTTACCGGACATTCATCTGACATACTTTCTCTTGTTTTCAGTCCAGATAGTCAAATTTTAGCTAGTGCTGGCGACACGACGGTCAAGCTGTGGGATGTTAGCGCGGGTCAACTTCAAACTACTTTCACGGGCGATAACACGCCCGTTTATGCAGTGGCATTTAGCCCAAACGGTCAAACTTTAGCTAGTGTGAATAGGCGCGGAACTATCAATCTGTGGAACGTCAGGACAAAGCAAATTAATAGTACCATAAATAGTGGTTCTGTCCGCACGATCCCTATATTTTTATTTGTCGGTTTTAGTTCGGACGGTCAAACTATAGTTAGGAGGAAAGGCAATATTATGGAATCTTTAAATATTGGCAACCAACAGGTTATCAGAACTATCGAAAACAACAGCCCTAACTATTTTACCTTTTTGTCAAAAGATGGGAAATATATGATCAGTCAAAATTTTGATAGAACTTTCAAACTTTGGGATGTCGCCACAGGAAAAGTGCAGCGCATCTTTTATGGAAACAGTTACATAAATAATCCGCAGAAGATGACTGCTATCAGTTCGGATGTAAAAACTTTAGCTAGTGCAGTTAACAAGAAAATTTGGCTTTGGAATTTGTCCGATCGCTAAATTTTATATATGTCAAAAATAACGCCATATCAAACATTTTTTTAATTAAGCCAGATGCACCTCCGCCTTCATTACTTAATTGCGATCGCTTCTACTCTGGTGTTTGCTATCCCGGCGACACCGTTGACTCACAATGTCAGTGTCACGGCACAAATTTCTGTCACAAATACAAAAGCGGAAGCAGACCGACTATTTCAACAAGGCGTCGCACAATTTCGTACAGGTGAATTTCAAGCTGCACTGCAAATTTATCAACAAGTTCTCATCATTCGGCAAAATTTTAAAGATAAACTCGGTATTGGCGAAACACTCGACAACATCGGCGAAGTTTACACCAGTCTTGGCGATTACGATAAAGCAATGGAAAATTTGCAGCAAGCTTTAACTATTCGCAAAGAACTTGACGAAAAAGTTGGTATTGGCGAAACACTCAACAATATTGGTTTTGTTTATCGTCAGTTAGGCGATTATCCCAAAGCTTTAGAATTGCATCAACAAGCTTTAGAAATAGCCAAACAAATCGGTAAGCGTGTAGTGGAAGGGGAAGCTTTGCACAATATAGCTGCCCTTGCTGCTGCCCAAGGCGATTATAACAAAGCATTAGAATTATACAAACAAGCTTTAGCAATTCGTCAGGAAGTTGGAGACAAACGCGACGAAGGACGCACGCTGAATAACATCGGCGGCGTTTATTCCAGCTTAGGCGAATACGATCGCGCTTTGCAATACTACCAGCAAGCTTTGGCAATTCGTCGCACTATTAACGATAAAGCTGGCGTGGCGCGTCTCCTCAGCAACATCGGCTTAGTTTATCGTCAATTAAGTCAATATTCGCAAGCGCTAGAATTCTATCAACAAGCTTTACCGATTCTACAAGATATGGGCGATAAAGCCAGCGTTGGTACTACTCTCAACGGCATTGGTGTTATTTATGAAAATTTAGGTCAATACGATAAATCTTTACAAGTATATCAACAATCTTTGGCAATTGCGAAAGAAATTGGCGACAAAGTTGGCATTGGCAACACTTTTGATAACATTGGTGGCATTTCTTACAGTTTGGGTAAGTATCCGCAAGCGCTGCAATATTATCAGCAAGGATTGGCGATTCGTAACGAAATTGGCGATAAAAATGGCGTGGGAAATTCTCTCACCAACTTGGGCGGCGTCGCCTATAATTTAGGTCAATATCCCCAAGCTTTAGAATTTTTGCAGCAAGCATTGGCGATTCGGAAAGAAACGGGAGATAAGGCAGGGGAAGGTCGCGCTTTAGATGCGATCGGCATTATTTACGAAAGTCAAAACCAGTATACCAAAGCAATACAATATTATCAACAAGCTTTAGCAATTTCTCAACAAATTGGCGATAAAGCAGGCGAAGGAGAAGCCCTCAATCATATTGGCGGTATCTATACCAAGTTCCGAAATTATTCGCAAGCACAACAATTTTTGCAACAAGCATTAGCAGTGCGTCAAAAAATTGGTGACAAAGGCGGAAAAGGTCGGACGCTTAACAGTATCGCCAACGTTTATTACAGTCAGCGCAATTATGCCAAAGCATTGGATTTTTTACAACAATCTTTAACAATTCTCCAAGAAATAGGCGACAAAGCGGGCGAAGGAATAGCTTTTAGCAATATCGGTTATCTGTTAGAAAAACAAAATCAGTCAACCTTGGCAATTATTTTCTACAAGCAAGCAGTTAATCTTACCGAATCTATCCGCAAAGATTTAAAATCCCTGTCCATAGAACAGCAGAAATCTTTCACAGATACCGTTGCCGATACCTATCGCAGATTAGCCGATTTGTTACTCAAACAAAATCGCGCTGACGAAGCAAAACAAGTTCTCGATTTGCTGAAAATACAAGAATTAGCCGAATATTTGCGAAACGTCCGGGGAAACGATCGCACAGCGCAAGGCGTCGATTTATTGCCCCAAGAAGCACAAATTTCGGAAAAATATGTTCAAGTCGTGCAATTGGGTAAAGAACTGGCACAATTACGCAGTATACCAGATGTCGATCGCACACCAGCCCAGCAACAGCGAATTGCCGAATTGGAGAGGATCGAACAGCAACAAAAAATAGAATTTAACGAATTTATCCGCAGTCCGGATGTCGTGGCGCTTGTACAAGAATTGAACGAAAAATCAAAAGGCGAAAACCTCAATTTAGCCAATCTCGATCGCGTCCAGCAAAACTTGCAGCAGTTGCCGAAATCATCTGTATTAATTTATCCCCTGATTTTACAAGACCGTTTGGAATTAGTGCTGGTAACGCCTGATTCTGGGCCAATACATCGACCTGTGGCAGTAAAAAGGCAGGAAATAGAAAAGGCGATCGCCCAATTTCGCGAAGCTTTACAAAATCCGAATTCAGATGCTACAATACCAGCAAAGCAATTATATAATTGGCTCATCAAACCAATCGAAAAAGAAATCGCAGACAGCAAAGCGCAAACAATTATCTACGCCCCAGACGCACAACTACGCTATATTCCTTTAGCAGCTCTTAATGATGGCAAACAGTGGCTAGTGCAGCGTTTCGCCATTAACTATATCACCGCCGCAAATCTAACCGATTTCAAACCAAAAATACCCAATAATCCCCGCGTCTTAGCGGGTGCTTTTACCACAGGAAACTACAGCGTTCCGATTGGAAATCGCCAACTTAATTTCGCCGGACTGCCATTTGCAGGTCGCGAAGTAAACAACCTGGCGGCAACAATCAACAACACCATTATATTATTAGATACTGCCTTCAGTCCCGCAGCAGTTCTTCCCCGTCTCAACGATTACAATATTATTCATTTTGCCACTCATGCTGCCTTTGTCACCGGTCAGCCCGAAGAATCTTTTATCCTATTTGGTGATGGCAGTCGCGTCACCCTTCGCGATGTCGAAACTTGGTCATTACCCAATGCAGATTTAGTAGTGCTGAGTGCTTGTGAAACAGGAGTAGGAAAACAATTGGGAAACGGTAAAGAAATACTCGGTTTTGGTTACCAAATGCAACGAATTGGTGCGAAGGCAGCGATTGCCTCATTGTGGTCAATTTCCGATGGCGGTACTCAAGTTTTGATGAATGCTTTTTACGCAGGATTGCAAAAAGAAAACATCACAAAAGCCGAAGCTTTGCGGCAAGCGCAAATCGCTTTAATTACCGGAAACTCGACAGTAGCAGTAAGCGAAGAACAGAGAGGTATTGCCGTCCGCGCAGTCTCTCAGGGTAGTGCGTCGGTAGTTAGCAATCGTCTCAATCATCCCTTTTATTGGGCACCTTTTATTTTAATTGGTAATGGGTTTTAGCCAGCCGATTTGGGATTTTGGATTTTGGATTTTGGATTGGCTATGAATAACAACTCTCGCTGATATCGTAACCGCCAGTGTTAGGACAACTCCGACTCTTACCTCTAACCTTCCATCCCATACTCCGTAACCCTTTTCCCTCTTCCCTAGCCCCTAGTCCCTCGGCTTAGTTTGGTCATTTCAAACAAATGTGTGGCATTATTTCCTTGAAAAGCATCAAAAAGCACCTTCTGTCCGGAACCAATTTCTACCAAAAAACGCTCGGCAATTTCATAATAAGCATAAGTCCAAGGAATGCTTATCAATTCACCACTGGTATCATCTCGCACAGTCACCATTTCGGTTACAGCTTGAGTTGCGGTCTGACGCAAACCTATTTCAAGAGTGCCTTCAATCTCGGCTTTCATCGGTACGCCGCGTTCTGATAAACCACGGACAGTAGTTTCAATATCCGGGTATCTATCTGTGTTCTGACGGTTGACATAGCCGGTAAAGTGGTTGACCGCGTATCCGTGCAGGAGTACCCAAGCACCATACTGAGTTACTTTATTTACTGCTTCCACGCTCGATCGCACAGGTGGTTGCCAAGGGCGATCGAACACATTTTCCAATTCATTTACAATTAGCTCAACATCTGCTTTTTCTAGCTCGGATAAGTTCGGATAAATGCTAGAATTAATTGAGCTAACTGTTTGATAGATTTGTTGTGATATTTCATCCGGTAACTCATCCACAATCAACTCGCTGATAAACAATTTCGGCAAATCAAATTCCTCTTGTTCCGGATGGCGATAGTGACGCGCATACAAATGCTTATCGGCAAAAACATATTCCCCCGCCGCCGAATACCCCAAGCTTTCCACAATGCGTTCTAAATAAGGAATTCCCAAGTTAACACCATTAACATTCAGACCCAAAGAACGAAAAGCAATGTGGTCATTTGCCACAACACCGCCCGCTTCGGTTATCATCTGCTGGTAAACTTTTGCGTAACTGACTCTAGCGCTATATTTTTCCCAGAGTTTATGCCACAAATTGCGAGTAACTTCAATATTTGACATATGATTAAAAGTAAATTTTCAACGCAAAGGAACGCAAAGGTAAACGCAGAGGAACGCAGAGTATTGGTATCGCTAAATTTTGCTCTTATCCTTCACCTCTTCTTGGCGCACTTTGCGATTACCTCTGCGTTCCTTTGCGTTTAAATTAGATCTCTGCCAACAAGTCGGCGAGAATCTGCAAAGCAACCTGAATTTGGTTGCTGTCGATAACTAAAGGCGGACAAAAACGAATCGCCGCTTTTCCGCAACCTAACAGCAACAAGCCTTTGTAGAAAGCATCATCTACAATTTTATCTCTTAATTTGGCATCTAGGTTACCTTCCTCATCAAGGAGATCGATCGCCACCATCAAACCTTTTCCTCTGGGCGGCGAAACTCGCTTAAAACGCTGCGATAATTGAGTTAAACCTGCTTGCAATAACTCTCCCATTCTGCTGGCATTATCCATCAGTTCGGTTTCCAACAATCGCAAGGTAACGTTAGCAGCTGCACAAGCAACCGGATTGCCGCCAAATGTGGTAGCGTGAGAACCGGGAGGCCATGTCATTAATTCGGGTCGCGCTAAAATTGCACCTAATGGCAAACCGCTGGCGATACCTTTGGCTAAAGTAATGATATCCGGCATTACTCCCCAATGTTCGATCGCAAATAATTTCCCGGTGCGACCCATGCCCGATTGCACTTCATCCACTACCATGAGAATATTGTAGCGATCGCATATTTTTCTAATCCTCTCTAAAAAGCCATCTTCCGGCACAATATAACCGCCTTCTCCTTGAATCGGTTCTACCACAATTGCCGCAATTTCTGTAGCTGGTAAAACAGTAGTAAAAAGCTGATGTTCCAGATAATCTAAACTTTCGTGAGTGCCGTAAGGAATATGAGTTACACCAGGTAACAAAGGGCCGAAATTTTTGCGCTGCACAACTTTGGAACCGGTGAGAGACATTGCCCCATATGTACGTCCGTGAAATGCTCCCAAAAAGGCTACTATTAAGGAGCGTCCGGTATAATATCGAGCTAATTTAATCGCCCCTTCGTTCGATTCAGCACCAGAGTTAGTAAAAAATACTTTCGCACTATTAGGAAAAGGCGCACGCGCTGCCAATTTTTCTGCCAATTCTACCATCGGTTCGTAGTAAAAATCAGTACCCGACATATGAATAAGATTGGCCGATTGTGCTTGAATTGCACGTACAACTTCTGGGTGCGCGTGTCCGGTATTCGTAACAGCAATTCCGGCGGTTAAATCTAAAAACACATTGCCATCCACATCCTCTAACATACAACCTTCCCCGCGATCGGCTACTAACGGGTAACCACGGGTGTAGGATGGGGAAGTGACGGCGCGATCGCGTTCCACCAAAGCGCGAGCGCGTGGCCCAGGTAACGGGGTGACAAGACGCGGAATGCGGGGTAAAGTACGATCGGTTGAAATAGTAAGCATTTTCACTCAACATTTTTGGATAAGAGAATCAACGATTTATCGCTTTTGTCTGTAACTTCTGTTTCCATATCTATAATTCCCCGATCCGAAATTTAAAATTTAATTAACTGAAGGCGATCGACACAACCAAAATAGTGTTAAGTTTTGTAAAATAGTTAGTTGTATCTGTTTCTCCTCGCTTGAGGAATAAATTGATTAATGCCTATGTCCTCGCCAAAAACCCAGTTTCCCGAATCCGTTCCAGTCGCGACCCCATCTCAATCCTCTCCATCCTGGCAAATCGAGCTGCTGTACGACGGAGAATGTCCGTTGTGCGTGAGAGAAGTCAATTTCTTGCAGAAACAAGACGCGGGTCGAGGTCTGGTAAAGTTTACCGACATCGCCGACAGCAGCTACACCCCGGAAGAACATGGCGGCGTGGACTTTGAAACGGCGATGGGACGAATTCATGCTGTACTTCCCGACGGTACTGTCATCAAAAATGTGGAAGTTTTTCGTCGCGTCTACGAGATTTTGGGGATGGGATGGATTTATGCGGCGACCGGGTGGCCCATTATTGGTGCGATCGTCGATCGGCTGTATGGAATTTGGGCTGACTGGCGGCTTAAATTGACCGGAAGACCCGACTTAGCAACAATTGTAGCTCAGCGCCACCAGCGCCTTGAGTGCCAGACAGAAGGGCGTTGTAGACTGAACGAAGATGAGAATTAATTTTAGCCATGCGATCGGCAATTTTTAATCGGGAAATAAATTTTCGTCAAGGGTTTGTGCGGGGGTAAAAGGCGATTCGCTAGGTAAAGTATCTGAAGTTAATTCCATCTCCATCTCAACAATTTTCTTAGCGTCTTGATAGGTTTGAGCAAATTCTTCTAGCAATAACGAACTTAAACTAGGGCTGCTTGCCAAAATTTGCTCCAGGCGGATGCGATGTTCTGTAATCGTAGCACGCCATTCATCAAGACGCTGTTTAGGAAAGTATTGGTACTTTAATAAATGCTGCATAACGGCCAAAAGACTCTCATCTAATTCCCGTTTTTTCCATCTGCCTAAACTCTCAATTTCATCGATTAAATTTTCAGTATCTAGCTCAGAAAACTTGCCCTCGCGCAGTAACCTAGCAGTTTCTTCAATCCATAAGTAAAAGTCGCGATCGTATAGGTTGCTAACATTGCTATTTTTATAGCTTACCGCCATAAGATTAATCCTCAGCTTCGGGTAAAAAATCCGGATTCAGGCTCTCTTCAAGAGTAAATGGAGAATTCACAGGAAAGGTTTCAACTGGCAGTCTTGTTTCATCTTTTGCTTGCTCTCTGGCGTTTTGGTAGCAGCTATCAAAAATAGTTTCTAAATATGGCCTTAAACTGGGGCTATCGTCTAATTCTCGATTTAATCTGCGCCGATGCTCTCGCATACTTCCCTCCCAACTACCAGAACGTTTTTCTGGCTGATATTTGTATTTAAGTAGGTGGAGCAAAACCACAACCAAGTTACTTTCAACTGCCCGCTTTTCACGCTTTCCCATCTCTTCAATTTCGAGGAGCAAATTTTTTACATCTAAATCTGCAAATCTGCCTTGGCGCAAGATTTTAGCAATTTCTTCTGTCCATAAATAGTAATCGCGATCGTAAAGGTTGGCAGTTTCATTTTTTGACTGAGATACCGTCATATCGCAATGCCTCTTATAAGTTATATTACAACTTAACTAACTTAATTATTCGGGAAAGAAATTTTCGTCAAGAATTTGTGCGGGGGTAAAAGGCGACTCGTTAGGAAACGTATGTAGCGGCAATTCTGTTTCCTCAGCAGCTTGTTTTCTGGCTTTCTGATAAGCTTTATCAAAAATTTCGAGAAAATACTCTCTCAGACTGGGACTCTCCTCAAAGGCATCTTCCAAGCGAATGCGATGTTCTACGATCGTGTGACGCCAACTTTTGGAACGTTTTTGTGACTGATATTTGTACTTTAATAAGTGCATCAAAAGGACGCGCAAATTACTTAGCAATGCCCGCTTTTGGCTACCGCTCATATCTTCAACTTCTTCGATCAGGTGTTCCAAATCGATTTGGCCAAATTTCCCAGCCTGCAAAAGTTTTGCCGTTTCCTCTGCCCACAAACAAAAGTCGCGATCGTAAAGATTGGCGGTTGGATTTTCCGACTGAGATACCGTCATCTCGCAATACCTCTGACAAATTATTTAATAAACATCTCCAAAAATTCTTGTGGGGTAGGCATCCTGCCTGCCGAGAGAGATTCTTTTGGAGGAGATGCCTAATGATTATCGATTTGAGCGCGTTGCAAACGACCGGAAAAATCTACATAAACACTCTTCCATTCCGAAAACACATCCAAAGCAGCAGTCCCCGCCTCCCGATGTCCGTTACCCGTTTGCTTGACACCACCAAAAGGTAAATGCACTTCCGCACCAATCGTTGGGCCATTAATATAAGTAATTCCCGCCTCGATATCGCGCATTGCTTGGAAAGCGCGGTTGACATCGCGAGTATAAATCGATGAAGATAAACCGTAAGGCGTGTCGTTGAGTATTTTTATCGCTTCTTCAAAGGAATTAACTTCAATTAAAGATACGACAGGGCCGAAAATTTCTTCGCGGGCAACGCGCATATCTGGAGTAACATTATCCAGAATCGTCGGCTCAAAGAAAAAACCATATTTTAAATCTCCCATATTGGCTATCTTGCCACCGATTAACACCTTTGCTTTCTCAAAATGAGCCACTTCTAAATAACCGCTAACTCGCTGAAGCTGAGCGACATTCACCAAAGGCCCAACATTCGTATTCGGGTCAATACCAGCACCGAGACGCAACTTGGCAGTCCGCTCTACGAACATCGAAGTAAACTTATCTTTGATATCCCGATGTAAAAGCAGGCGACTTGTAGCTGTACAGCGCTGACCGGTTGTACCGAATGCTCCCCAAACAGCACCTTCCAAAGCTAATTCTAAATCCGCATCATCCATCACAATTTGGGCATTTTTGCCGCCCAATTCCAAGCAAACTCGCTTGTGAGTTCGCCCGCAAGTAGCCCCAATTTCTGCACCTGTTTGGGAAGAACCTGTAAAAGATACCAAGTCAATATCGGGATGTTCGGTTAAAGCTTTTCCTACTTCCGAACCAAAGCCGTGAACTAAATTTACTACCCCTTCTGGGAAACCTGCATCGTGGAATATTTGGATTAAAAAACTTGCACAGGCAGAAGTATCTCCGGCAGGTTTGAGAATAATTGTATTGCCGCATACTAATGCCGGTAGCGCTTTCCAACAGGGGATGGCAACGGGAAAATTCCACGGCGTAATTAAGGCGCAGACTCCGATGGGTATCCGCACAGTCATAGCAAATTTGTTGGGCATTTCTGAAGGCGTTGTTTGCCCGAACAAACGACGACCTTCTCCGGCATAATAAAGGGCGCAGTCTATTCCTTCTTGTACATCTCCACGCGCTTCTGCGATCGGCTTGCCCATTTCCCGACTCATCAATTGGGCGAGTTCTTCTTTGTGCTGAATTAATAACTCTGCCACCCGATAAATATAGCCGGCACGCGATGGTGCTGGCACGAGACGCCATTTACAATAAGCATTGCGGGCGGCTTCTACTGCTGCATCTACATCTGCCGCTTCCGAACGCGGAAATGTCGCTACGAGTTGTCGCCAGTCCGCTGGATTGCGACTTTCTAAAGTTGCTCCCGATTTGGCTGGCAACCACTGTCCGTTAATGTAATTAAGGCAAGTTTTAGAAGTAGTCATTTTCGATTTTTCGATTTTATATTTTAAATTTTGACGTAGGCTATTCTACCCTTCTTTATTCCTTCTTCCCTAGCCCCTAGTCCCTAACCCCTAGCCCCTTTACTCAGGTACAACTTTTTGTAGTGCCTGACTGATTAATTGTCGTTGTTCGCTATCGTAGCCCCAGCGTTCGAGAAAACTTTTGTATTTTCCTGCTTCGTTGGTGGCACTTTTGAGTATTTCCCGGCAGCAGGAGTATACTTCAGGAATATCGATCAGTTTAATCAGATGGGATGTGCGATCGCACACTCTCTCGCTAGACTTTGCCATCTCTTCGTTACCGTTGCGGCGATGGCTAAGCGCCGTTGCGGCAGACATCGCGACGTTCTTCGCCAATAATTCTGACACGGTATCCGGATGCGATCGCAATGCCCGCACCACTTCCTCTGTTGGATTATCTCCCGCAGTCGCCTCAGATGTCAGGTAGGTGACGAAAAACCCTCTCGCACCGTTTTCAGTTTTAGCTAACTCCGAAACAACCGTTTCTATCTCTGATGGGGATATTTCACCTGCTTCCATCTTCTCCACAACATAGTAACTCAGAGCAATAGCCTGCTCAAACGTTACATCTGACGGAATTTTTACAGAAGATTCAACCATTTCAACCGCCCGTTATCGATAATGCTGCGCTTTTTCTCAATTCTAACTAAAGATAGTTGTTTTTTGCACGCTTTTCACTTAGTTTTTAGTGTAGTTCTCACATCTAGTTATTTTGGTAGAAAATATGAGCTTAGCCAAATCAACTATTACCGATGAGCAGTTTGTTAAGGTACGTTGCAGCACTGACGCCAGAACTCACTATTTTGAAGCTACAGGTGCCATGTATGCCCAACCTATGGATGATGATGAGCCCCTGCACTTGTTTGATTTTTTGGGGGTGGATATCTCACGTTGCCTTAAGGATGAGGCTACTTCTCGTTGGACATTGGTGAGTCGGAAAATTACGCTTTATCTCGACACTCAAACTGGTGAAGTTTTAAAGTCGTGGCAAAATCCTTGGACTGGTGAAAAGCTTAATGTTTTGCACCGTTCATACGATTACCAAGAGTTCCAAGTTCCCCAAGCAATAATAGCTCATATAGCTCCAGAAATTTCTTATATATCCTTAGATTTCAATTTGAAATTACCAAACCAGCTAGCAAGCTATCCTAAATATGCTGAATATTCTCCCGAAAAATATCTCCGAGCATCAGATTCTTATAAATTTATTTTTCCCACAAAGATGCTTGACGATGTGGCAGTTAGCTCTAGCACAAACAGATCTGTAGCGTTATCTTACTATCGAATGGGCCCTTGGGAACCTTGGATGAAAATGAAGGGAAAGCCGGGGTTTTTAGTTTTGAATTACACAGGCAGCAAAACAGATGTATTTGAAGAGTTACACCCAAGTATCAAAGAGGTAATTCAAGAACGAATGCCTTTATTTCGCGAAGCTCCTCTCTGTAGGTTAGACCGTTCGATCGCTACAAGTTGGAGTCGCTTTGAAGAACAGTTTGATGCTTATTTACGAGGCGAAGAATTTCCCTTGCCAGCACCTATAATAAATGAGCCTTGCCTGTAGCGAGTATCTTCATAAATTTTGAAAAAACGAATAATTCCAAGTTAATTTCCCTCTCCCTGTCAACGCAGCCAAACCTTCCTGGGTCATACCTGAGCCAAGAAGGTCTGGGTGCTACAATGGGATATTATGAGAACACTCAACGTTTATCGCCAAAACCGCTATTATTGAGGAGCGCTCCTCACTTTGGCGATAATAAAGTGGAGCAAGCGACAAAAACTCCACACCGTTTATGCAGTTAAGCAAGCACTGTTAGGACATCTATCATCGCTTTTTATTTGATGTCCAATCATGGGCTATAGCGGCATAAAACCCATTCAGTACTGTTTCTTTTCTTTACTAAGAATAACTAACTGCCTGCTTAAATTAGATCGTCCGATAGGCGTAATTATACTCAACCACTAGAAGTAATTACCTAGCCTGTAACTACAAAAAGAAGAGGTAGTTTATAAAAAAATTATAAAAAAATTGAATTTTTGAATTTAATATAATAAAATATTTGTCTTGTCGTATAAAATAATAAAATTGTAGCTTTTACTTTTTAAATTAGAGAAAAATATTTAATTTTTTATTTATAAAGTCATTCAGCAGTAAAAAGCCTCATTTGTGAGAAGCCGACAACTTTTGAGTATGAAATTGGACGGTGAAGTAGCACCCATCCCCATCTAGTCACACTTTGGGAAGAATTAATGGGACAGGGGGATGGTTTGTCACGAAAGAAGCCCGGTTTCTCATCCTCTTCGGGAAATACTGAATCGGCGTTCTATTATTTGCGATCGCAATACCAGCCAAAAAACTCCTCCCACAAATTAAAAAGTCGATGAGAAGTCGATGAGTTCTCGAAGAAGTCAGTCGATATCTCAAATAGTCACGTGATTTAATGGGGAATAGGTAGGCGAAGAAAGCTGCCTCATCCTAGTGCGATCGTCCTAAGCATTACAATTTATTTCGGAGGCTGAGTATGAGCATCGAACTGCGAGTTAAGTATCTGCAATATCTGTTGAATAAAAATGGCGATCGCGGCTTTACATCCCTTGAAGTTCTCATTGTCATTTTCCTGCTACTAATTTGTGCTGCTAGTGCTTTGATTATTTTGCCTAGTTTTTTACATACAGGCAACAAAGCACCGCAATCTGAAGCGAAACAATATGTTCACTCAATGAACAAAGCGCAGCACGCATATTACGCAGAAAATGGTAAATTTGTGACAAAAAACGATGCCGCAGCATGGAATAGCTTAGGCATTGGTATTAAGACCCAGACAACCAACTATAAATATTCTATTGGTGGAAATGACAAAGCTGTATTTAGTTATGGCGTAGCTCGTGAAGATGCTTCTAAACCATTAAGAAGTTATGTTGGGGGTGTTTTCTTAGTACCCGATGGTGCCATTATTGATGATAGGAAAACAGTAGCGGTCATCTGTGAAACAAAATCTCCTACTACCGCACAACCTGCCGAGCCCATATTGCAAGATGATGTCATAACTTGCGGTGAAAACACGACTCCACTTAATCACCAACAAGACTTGGTATTTGCATCTAACTATACCCAAGCTATGAACCAAGCGCAGCAAAATCACTATTCTAAAAATGGTACTTTTGCAAATTCTCTTAAAGCTTTGGGGTTTAAAATCAAAACAGAGACAGAAAATTACCAATATTCTGTAAGTACTACTGCTAAAGGTGCTTTTCATCATGCCACCTCTAAGCAACCTGACTACTACAGCTATGTAGGAGCTATTTTCGTAATTCCCAATGCTGCTAAAAATTTGACTAAAAAAACGATATCTATTTTTTGTGAAGCCAATTATCCCGGTAATAAGAAAGCGGCAAATCCGATTTATCAAAATGGTGTGTTAGCTTGTGGTGCTGGTACAAAGCAAATAAACGCTTATGGTTATGGGGTAAGCGAAGATATTAACGAATATATTAAAGTAATCAATGAAGCACAGCAAGCTTACTATTCCAAGCAGCGCATCTTTGCTGATTCTATTGAAAAACTGGGTACTGGAATTACTGAGACTGACTTCCATAAATATTCAACGAACAGGAGTGCTACCGCAGCATTTAGTTATGCCACACCAAAAGGAACCGATACTGGCTATGTGACAGGCGTTTTCGCAGTTCCAAATAATGTTGCTAATCCGACTAAGACTGTGGTAATTCTGTGTCAATATTATTCCGGCGATACCCTGCAAAAACCTGCCAATCCAACTTATAATAATGGTGTACTAAGGTGCGGTGCAAATACGAATCAAGTCTACGACTATGAAGAAAATATAAAATATGTTGAAGCTATCAATGAAGCTCAACAAGATTACTATTCGCAAAAGCGCATCTTTGCTGATTCTATTCAAAAACTCGGCACTGGTGTTACCCAGACCAACCTCCACAAATATTCAGTCAAGAGAAGTTCTACCGCAGTATTTAGCTACGCAATACCAATAGAACCTTACGGTAATACCTATGTGGGAGGGGTCTTCGCCGTACCGGGTGGTACTCGTACTAAGGCTAAGACTGTGGCAATTCTGTGTGAAAAATATTTATACGAACGCAAAATCCCAGCCAATCCTACTTATAAAAATGGTGTGCTTGCTTGCGCTGCTGACACCAGAGAAGTCAGCCGAACTGCGCGGTAAATAAAATCGAGAGTATTGACGATCGCTCAAAACTTGGCTAGATTTAATGTCAATACTGGAGAAACATTATGAAACACGAAGTCAAGATTATAGAACCAACCGAATTATGGTATCTCCAAAACAATATCAACAAAGAAACTAACAAACTTCACCATCCCACGAAAAGCATTCCCTTTGTTCAACAAGTCGAAATTCACTTGGAAAATTCGGGAGTAGTAATTCAAAAAGGTTCATTGCACAGGTGTATCGGTCAATTAACTTACGGCGTTTATAAAACCGATAACCGTTTGCGAGATATTTGGGTATCTTTGAAGACGGACACAGAATTCAATGCACCTGTGTATAAAGGTATTGGTAAAGTTTACCTAGAACCGAGACAAAAAGGTAATTTCTTGCACTACACATCAATTGACATAGTTGAAAAAGAGCAATGGGAATTTGATGATGGTGTATTTCAGTTTTGTTCTGACAATGTAGTTCTGGGTGCTAAAAGATTAAAATACAAACAAATGCTCGGTTCTAATGATGGTAGGTGGAGGCTGGCTATTACCCCATTGGGTGGACAAAAAGCGACAGTCGTAGCCAGCACAGCTGCACCAGCGAAAGTTATTTCACTTAACAGAGGAGAAATTTTAATAGCTGATTATGACATGGTGAAAGGATATACAAATGGGATTCACGAAGATTATCGAAAATTAGGTCATTTCGGTAGAGGTGGTGGTGAGGGTTATGTTTGGATTTATGAAGGAGAAGGGAAATTATTAGTAACGGAAAACGAAGGAATGGGTCTGGGTTGAACAACTATATCTACCAAATCGGATCGCTAACCAAATTAATGGTTAACTCTTCGCGTCCCGGTGGAACTGCTGTGATGCAAGCACGAATACAATGACCGTTTTCTAGTTCCACTTCGCAGGCGTGACAAGAACCCATCAAACAACCGGTGGGAATAAAAACGCCTGCGCGATCGGCAACTTCTAACAGCGGTTCTCCCACCTCAGCTTCAACAGTTACATTATCAGGTAAAAATCGAATTTTGGGCATCAGTCATCCAATTTTGGATTTTGGATTTTGGATTTGCTCTGTTATGAGCGGATATAGTAATCTAACTACTAGGTAAAACAGGCGATAAATCTAGGTGAGCTTCCACAGCACTTGCGAGAGAATCTAACAAAGCTTCTCGCTGTTCCCGATAATTGGGAATGCCGTTAGGTAAAGCAGAAAGACCGCGTTGTTGTCGCAACAAATTTAACCAAGCGCGTCGCCAAGGGCCATTATCAAAAATTCCGTGCAGATATGTTCCCCACACAGATTGAGCCGGATCGACTATACCTAAATAGGGGTCATCGAACAAATATTGAGTTCCCTCCGTATCCAAAGTGCGCGTGTTTCCTTGATGAATTTCGTAGCCAACTACCGGTAAGCCAGGTTGGGGATAGTTAGATGTAACTTGCCGCTGACGGGCAATTTTTTGTGGCTTAAATACAGTTTTCACAGGTAGAAGTCCCAGTCCATCGCAACGAGTTTCCGAAGCACCCTCAATCCCCTCCGGATCGGCGACAACTTTACCCAGCATTTGGTAGCCGCCGCAAATTCCCATTACTGTACCGCCTGCTGCCACATAGTTTTGGATTGCTTCTGCCATACCGGTTTGCTTGAGAATCATTAAATCGGCGATCGTCGTTTTAGAACCTGGGATAATTACCGCATCTGGGTGACCCAAATCTTGTTTGGGGCCAATGTATTTGAGGTTAACTGTAGATTCCGCTTCCAAGGGATCGAAATCGGTAAAGTTAGAAATTCTGGGCAAGCGAATTACAGCGATCGTCAGGTCTTTGCCACTACCGCGATAGCGACGTTCAAATAAATCGAGAGAATCTTCAGATGGAAAGTGCTGGTCAATCCAAGGAATAACGCCAGCTACCGGGATACCTGTGCGTTCTTCTAACCAACGAATACCGGGTTGCAGCAGACTTCGCTGTCCGCGAAACTTATTAATCACAACACCTTTGATCAAAGCTCGTTCTGACGGTTCCAATAACTCCAAAGTACCGACAACGTGGGCAAAAGCACCACCGCGATCGATATCCACAACCAGTAATGTGGGAGCATTCAGATAGCGAGCTATCCGCATATTAGTGAGGTCGCGATGCTTGAGGTTAATCTCCGCCGGACTGCCAGCTCCTTCGCAAACAATTAGATCGAATTCCGAAGCTAAAACTTGTAGAGATTCAGTAATAGCTTGCCAGCCCACCTCAAAATATTGATCGTAATATTCCAAGGCGTTAGCTCTGCCTACCGCTTTGCCCTTAATAATCACTTGCGAGGTCATATCGCCTTGCGGCTTGAGTAAAATCGGGTTCATCTCCACGATGGGAGAGATCCCGGCAGCCCAAGCTTGTACCGCCTGAGCGTGGCCAATTTCTCCACCGTTAGCCGTTACATAGGCATTCAGTGCCATATTTTGGCCTTTAAAAGGTGCTACCCGCCAGCCACGTCGCACTAAAATGCGACAAATGGCAGCTGTGAGAAGAGATTTTCCAGCGTGGGACGTAGTGCCCACAACCATAATGGCTTTCATAAGGGAGTAGGGGTGAGGAGGGAGTGGGAGAGTGGGGGAGTGGGAGAGTGGGGGAGTGGGGGAGTGGGGGAGTGGAAGAATTAATATTTTTCGGTATTCCCTTTTCCCTTTTCTCTCTTACCCAGTCCCGACGCCCTAGCTCCGACGCCCCTAAAAGGGAAGTCGAAACCAACGATTTAAGGCATTGTAGATGCGATCGCTCAAGGAAGCAGGTGGTATCATGCCACCTCGATTTTGCCATTGTTCGATAATTTGATGTCCCAGCGGTGTGAGGCGAAAACTATTCGTGATACCTTGTCCATCCACCTCGCGCCGCAGTACACCGACTTCGATTAACCACAGCAGCGCATTTTCAGTTGCCAACTCAGATAGCGGGCGTCGCGTATATTGCAGCTTTTCTCCTGCCACACCCACAATTTCTTGGAAATCTACGCTTCTAGAGCGCATTTTAACAAACAAAGGCATTTGGAAAGGGGAACAGCGTAGCGATCGCTCAGCCCGTTGTATGGTTTTTCTGGGATAAGAAAGTGATTTAGCGCTTAATTGCTTAACAGAAGTCATTGATAATCGTCAAATGATACCGGACAACTACGCAGGGGTAGAAAAATTAGCATTCTAATTCGTTTCTATCATAAAGGCTTTTTTCACTTGGAGAGCAAACTGCTTGCGATCGGGCTGTCGGCCCTAACTGTAAAATCACGAGAGCATCAGCTACAATCCAAAGCGGAAACAATCTAAAACTAAAAGGAAACAGCATCTATGGCTCTATCAGTTGGTACAGATGCGCCCGCATTTACAGCAAAAGATACCAAAGGCAACACCGTTTCCCTGTCTGACTTTGCAGGTAAAACGGTTGTTTTGTACTTTTATCCCAAAGACGACACTCCTGGCTGCACCAAACAAGCTTGTAGCTTTCGGGATAACTACGCAGACTACCAAGGTAAAGATATTGTCGTCTTAGGCGTCAGCAAAGATGATGAAGCTTCCCACCAACAATTTACCCAAAAATTCAATTTGCCTTTTCCGCTTTTGGCTGACACCGATGGTGCCATCATCAAAGCTTACGATGTCGATGGTGGCGGTTATGCCAAGCGCGTCACCTACGTAATCGACGGGAGTGGCAAAATTATCCACGTTGACAGCAGCGTCAACACTTCTACCCACGCCAGCGATGTTCTGGCAGCAATTGGAGTCTAGCTAAGTAGGGTGGGCAATGCCCACCCTAAGAATTAATTGGATTGGGTAGGTGGCGTGGTGACTGGAGCGGCAGAATTCCCCGGAACTGCTTGATTTTGTGGAATTTGAAGCTGTTCTCGCTGTTTGGCCCGGAACTGCTCCGCAGCATCATCGAGGCTTTGTCGCTGTTCGGTGGAGAATTCTTCTGGGCTGCGGTTTTGACCCAAGTTAGCTCGGTGGATCAAGTCAAACACACTGAAGCCCTGACCTGTACCGCCTCCGTAGAACGAGCTATTATCTTCTTGCCTTTGAAAATCCTGGGAAGGGTCGCGATCGAGTGTTTGTGCCAAAGTGGTTTGAGGAAACGCAAAAGGAACTACGGTAGTTCCTGCTAATAACCCCAGAACGATCGGAGTAAATTTTTTAACTGAGACTTGGGACATTTTAAATTTCCTTTCGATTCAAGCAAATGTTCGCCGCAACAACGGTTGAATTGTCAAAAATGCCACCACGTCAAGTACTAGCAGCACTAGCAGCGCCCCACCTAATGTTACGGCACCCCAAGGAGCCTGCATCACTATACTATTAAGTGCCCAATTGCTGTGCAAATAAATGTAGCGAATGGGCTCGATCGCATAACTCAAAGGATTGAGAGTAGCCACCACCTGCAACCATTTCGGCATAAAAGATAGCGGTGCCAAAGCAGTGCTGGCAAACAACAAAGGCAAGTTAGTCACAAAAATTACCGCGATCAGTTCAATGTGACCGGGCAGAGCAAAAGCCAATCCCAAACTCAAACCGGTTACCCCAAATACCAGCAGCAAGAGAATCAGGGAAATTACAGCCAAACCCAACGGATCGGGCCAACCCGCGCCCAGAAAAGCACTGGTAGCAATAATAGCTGCTGTTTGGATCGCGCTGAGGGTAACGATAAAGATAGCGGAAGCAAAGACGATCGAATACCGAGTCGCCAGAGGAGCAACCAATAAGCGATTCAGAAAACCGAATTCGCGATCGAACATCACCGGCAAACCCGCATTCAGCGCCCCGCTAAACGCCGTAAAAACAATCACCCCAGCCGCCAGAAACTGACCGTAATTTACAGTATTGCCAAACAAACCTTGCGGCGCATTTTGAAACAGCGCCCCAAACAAAATCAACCAAATCAGCGGTTGAATAACCCCAGCAATCAAAGTGGAAGGACGCCGCTGCAACTGAATAAACAAACGACGAGTTAAAGCCAAAGTTTCCTGCACAAGTTCGCCAAAGAAATTCGGTTCCGGACTTACCTGCACAACTTCTGGCTGCAAAGTAACATTTGGTTTAGAAGGAGTTATCGTACTGCTCATATCGATTTTGGATTTTGGATTTTGGATTTTGGATTAAAGGAATAAACAACCATTAAGAGCCTATCTGAAAAATCATCATTAGAGGTTAACTCTATCTGCGTTTATCTGCGTTTATCTGTGGATATCTGCGGTAAAAATTACCAGAAACTGACTTTTCAGATAGGCTCTAAACCACAATCGAGGTAATAAAATTCCCTCCAGCTTGTTTCATCTCATATTGCGTTTTTTTTCAGCCTTCGGATCGCGAGTACCAGCTGCTGCAAGTTCCGCATCCATTAGCGTTCTACCCGTCGCAGCTAGGTAAACGTCATCTAAACTGGGACGAGATTGTGCAATCCCAAAAGTAGGTAACCCAGCAGCTTGCAACGCTTGCTGAATTGTTATCAAAGCATCGCTTTGCGGCGTCACAACCAAATTCAGCGAATTACCTTGAGCGCTATTAATAATTGCTTCTTGCACAAATGGCAGAGATTGCAACATTTGTTTGGCTTTCTCTGCTTCTTCGATCGGCGAAAACTCGCGGATGCGGAGCGTGATGCGATCGCCTCCCACCCTATCTTTTAACTCAGAAGGCGTACCAGCCGCAATTACCGCACCTTTATCGATAATCGCCACTCTGTCAGCTAGCGCGTCAACTTCTTCTAAATAGTGACTTGTCAGCACCACAGTCGTCCCCGCATCCCGCAGTTGGCGCAGGATATCCCACATTACCACGCGACTTTCAATATCTAAGCCGACCGTCGGTTCGTCCAAAACTAGCACATCTGGCTGATGCAGCAACCCCGCCGCCAAATCCAATCGCTTGCGGATACCGCCGGAGTAAGTACCGGTCTTTTTGTCTGCATATTCCTGCAAACCCAGCGAATTTATAATTTTATCAATTCGCTCTTCAATCAATTTGCCGGGTATGTGGTATAATGCTGCTTGCAATTGCAGCAGTTCTCTACCGGTCAGCACCTTATCGAGCGCGACTTCTTGGGCGACGTAACCTAGCTTTTGGCGTGCTGCTTTAGGATTGGCGATCGCATCTATGCCCGATACCTCAATTTTGCCAGCATCGGGAGTCGCCAAAGTGCAGAGACATCTGATTGTTGTGGTTTTGCCCGCACCATTTGGCCCAAGCAGCCCAAAAATCTCTCCCGGTTCTACCTGAAAGGATACATCTTTGACGGCTTCAACCTTACCGTAACGCTTCTGGAGTTTTTCTATTAAAACTGCGGGAGCCATAGCTGTCCCAAATTTACAAATCTAAACAATCTTTAATTTTATTGTAGCGGGATTTGCGGTGCGATCGACATCGGCGTCGCTATTTTAGGCGCTAGGATTCCCAGCGTAGCCCAGAAAATAGCCTTTACTTTCTCAACAATTTGTTAACATATCGCTTACCCGGTTTACCATCAAATCTTCCGGATATCTATCTGATAAGCATGAATAATGGAAAAAAAGCGAGGACGCAATGAAAATTATTATTGGCTTATTGATAAGTGCATTGTTTGCGCTTACCATCCTATTCAGTTTGCCCACTAATGCTCAAAATCAAGGATTTGGAGACGACTCATTTACCGAGTACGAAGCCTATCTGCATCCTGCCCAAGAACTAGGCCCAGCATCGGGGTCTAAAGCCAAAGGTTACGGTCGAATCCGTTTCCCTCGCAATCTCAGTTCTGGTAATGTTAATGTCCAAATAGTTGGCATCGCTCCGGCGAATATTACTGCGTTTCACATCCATTGTGGCACGCCAGATGTCCTTGGCCCGATTATTGTTAATTTTGCACAGTTTGGTGAATTTAAGAACACTGTTGTGAATGGTCGCTTCTCTGCTTCTATTACTAACGAAAAGCTAACTTTTGTGAAACAACCTCTTCCACCGCCTTCTCTCTCTACTAGACCTACACTTCCTCTACCTGAAGGTTGCCCCAGCGATCTCAATATTCCTGTTCAAGTTAATACCATTGCAGGTATGGAAGCTTTGGCTAGAAAGGGAGTCCTTTATTTCAATCTTCACACCAAGGGACATGAATTCTATGGCGAAATGCGAGGTCAGATCTATCCAGTAGAAAAGTAGCAATATCTTCAATATGTCAGTCAGTTAGCACTGTTGAGTGAGCGCAAGCGCCATTGTTTTTTTATCCACATTACTACACTTTAAAAAAGTCGATCGCTCCCCATATTAAAAACCCTAAAGGCAAACCCCCTTCCCGTTGCGGGGAGGGGGCTAGAGGGAGGGATAGTTCCCATTCAAACTAAATTACCCAATTCAAATTCTCAGCCAAACTAGCTGTGAGGTAATGAGTCACTGGCAAACTATCAACAACAATGCCACCGCAGAGCAACATCATGTAGATAATTGAGTATTTAAAGAGCGATCGCGCCAAATCTTTATCGCTGGGATTGAGCCATAATTCCCAAGCTTTCTGGATAAACTTTCCGCCCAGGATAATGGCAAACAAGCCATAAACAACACCTGCCGTACCCAGAGGATAAATCAGCAGAAATGTTGACGCCACCATTATCAGTGTATAAATCCAGATTTGGCGAGAAGTGGCAACTTCGCCCACAACAACTGGCAACATAGGGATGTTTACTTTCGCGTAATCATCGCGAATCATCATAGCCAGCGCCCAGAAATGGGGAGGCGTCCACAAAAAGACGATCGCAAATAACATCCATGCCGACCAGCTTAAACTACCGGTCACAGCCGCCCATCCCACCAAAGCAGGAATCGCACCGGCAGCACCGCCAATCACAATATTTTGGGTAGTGTGGCGTTTGAGCAAATGGGTGTAAATTGCCATGTAGAAAACAATGCCAGACATCGCCAACAGCGCCGCCAGCAGATTGGCAAAAACAGCCAATAAGGTAAACGAAAGAGAAGCGAGGATAATTGCAAATAAAAGCGCATCGCGAGATTGCACCTTGCCGGAAGGAATCGGACGATGGCGGGTACGTTCCATTGCATAATCGATATCGCGATCGTAAATGCAGTTGAGCGTTTGAGCCGCAGCTGCTGCCAGAGTACCACCTGTAAGCGTTACCAGCAATAACAGCGGATCTACCCGTCCTGCCGATGCCATCCACATACTAGCTGCTGTTGTAATTAGCAGCAGGGGAATAATCCGGGGTTTCGTCAGCTGATAGTAACTATGTATTACTTCTTTGAAGTTTTGATGGTGACGGGAAACCCCAGTAGCAATAATTTCTTGCATGAATTCTGTTAGTCCTTTGCTAATTGTCAGTTGTTAATAGTTAGTAACGCGACTGACGACTAACTACTAACCAATGACCCGATTAGGCTGGCGATCGCTGAAGACGACGTGTACTCAAGACATCGCGCCACGTCAAAACTGTCAGCGCCACCAAAGATCCCAGTAATGCCGCACCGACTGCTTGGTGAGTAACTGTCAGCGGTTCTACCTGGAGGTGCAAGCGGAAAGTTGCCACGCCAAGAGCAATTTGACATAGCAGCAAAACACCAGCACTGTTAGCCAGCAATCGGACAGTGGAGTGTACTGCCGGTGTTCGCCATGTCAGAATTACTACAGCCAAAGTTGCCAAAGTGGGTGGAACTACACCGGCAATGTGGCTATTCATCACAGCACATAACTGCGATGCGCCAAAGCACTGGTGCAGCGCCCAGCGAGATGCCACCAATCCGCCCAAAAGGCATTGTACGTAAACTAAAATTGCGGCGCTTAAGCTTACCCACGCTAAGTTACCGACGGTGCCGGTGGCTTCGTAGGGTAAGAGAGCCACGCCAATCACTATCAGCGTAGTGAAAAATAACAAAGCTGCTCCCAGGTGAGCGGTGACAATATCAAACCGCAGCAGTTCGGTAACGGTGAGTCCCCCAAGGATACCTTGGAAAATTATCAAAAAGAGGGCGAACGCAGAGGCCCAAAGTAGCCAAGGCGGTGACTGACGCCGATACCACCACGAGATACCAACCAGAGCGATCGCGCTGACGCCGATTAAAGCCGCATCCAATCGGTGAAACCACTCCAGGAACACCTGTAGGTTCATCTGCTGGCTGGGTACTAACTGACCGTAGCACAACGGCCAGTCAGGGCAAGCCAACCCGGCATTCATCACCCGCGTGGCGCTGCCTACTGCCATCAACAGCAGTGTGGCGATCGCGATTTTCCACACAAAGCGACGGATAAAATCTACAGGGGTGGCAACAAAAGTGCTTTCATCCTGATGCAACACAGTGTCCGCCATGAGCTCTACCTTCGGGTTAATCACTTTCTGTGCGTGTTAAGCAAATTATGAGCATCTGCTCATTCTGAGCCATTCATCGCATTCAATGCAATGAATGGCTCTAGGTATTACTGTAACGACATAATCCGGTTAAGCAAAAAACCTTTAGGTATTTTTTACTTATAAAATCTTTATGTATTTTGATAGACGTAATTGTGGCAAAAGATGCTGTAACAAATGTAGGACATACGTTAAAATCACCAGTTCGCTAGCATCGATAGCGTCAAACACTATTTGACAGATAGGCTTACCAAAGAAGGGAAAAGGGTAAGGCGTAAGCAATAAAGGCTAATTTAAAATCATTTTTCCATTCCGATTACCCTTGCCTTTCCCCCTTTTGATTGTTGTGTTGTCAATTGCAGCGATCCCAAAGAAATATTGAAAAAGTGGCCTATCAAACTCCACCTTTATCGACCCCTGTTTTACCTTGGTAAGGGAATCGATACTAAAAAACAAATGCTTGCTTGTCTAAAATCAAGGCTGACAGCCTTTTCAATACTTGATGGGCCAACCTGCTTCTTGACATCAGCCGCGATCGAAAGTCAAGCAGTTGTGCAATAAATCCTAAATCGCCGTGAAAATCCCAAGTAACATTTCAACTCTACTAGCCGGTATAGCACTGACCCTCGTCAGTCTCTGGTTCGGTCAGAATCATGGCCTACTGCCAGAAGCAGCCTCAGAAGAAGCATCTTTGGTAGATGGGTTATTCAATATGATGATGACCATCTCCACAGGTTTGTTTCTCATCGTTGAAGGCGTAATTATCTATTGCGTCGTTAAGTTTCGCAGGCGTCCGGGTGACACCACAGATGGAGCGCCGATGCACGGCAACGTTCCCCTGGAAATACTCTGGACAGGAATTCCCGCGATAATTATCCTGGTCATTGGAGTCTACAGCTTTGAAGTTTACAACGCTATGGGCGGCTTAGACCCGATGGCCGCTCACGGTATGCCACAGCAGCAAGCGATGAAAATGCCAGGATCTGCGATCGCCGCCACCTTAAACCAGACAGATAAACCCGCAACCCAAATTGCAGAAGGCGTTGGCGCTACCCCAGCACAAAGCCCAGTCCCAGACTTGGAAATTGAGGTTACCGGTTTGCAGTTTGCCTGGATTTTTAACTATCCCGATAGTGGCGTCGTATCTGGCGAACTGCACGTCCCCGCCGGAAACCATGTCAAACTCAACATTTCAGCCAACGACGTGATCCATGCCTTCTGGGTACCCGAATTCCGCATCAAGCAAGATGCAATACCAGGTAGAACAACGCAATTGCAATTTACTCCCAAGTTAGTTGGCACCTACCCAGTGATTTGTGCCGAACTCTGCGGTGGCTATCATGGCAGTATGAAAACCCAGGTGATTGTCGAGACACCAGAAGAATTTAATGCCTGGATTCAAAGTCAGCAAGAAGTTGCTAATTCCGATAACTTGAATCGGATTGTGGCCCTAAACCCGCAAGAAATGTCAACTGGTGAATTTTTAGCTCCCTACGCAGCAGAGATGGGAATTAACTCCGATACTCTCGCACAGCTACAACATTCCCATCATTAATTTTAGGTTTTAGATTTTTAGATTTTAGATGCAATTGAATATCTAAAATCTAGAATCTAAAATCCTTGCATCCCCAATCCCAAATTGATATGACTACACAAGTACAGCTTCAAGAACCAGACAATATAGGCCACGGAACCGAAGAAAGTGGCAATAATTGGGGAAAATACTTTGGCTTTAGCACCGACCATAAAGTGATCGGCATTCAATACCTGGTCACATCGTTTATCTTCTATTTAATCGGCGGTGCTTTAGCATCAGCTGTTCGCGCCGAACTAGCTACCCCAGACTCAGATCTTGTCAGTCCCGAACTCTACAACAGTTTCTTCACAATCCACGCCACCGTCATGATTTTTTTGTGGATTGTGCCTGCGGCGACCGGTGGATTTGGCAATTATCTAATTCCTTTAATGATCGGGGCGCGGGATATGGCGTTCCCGCGTTTGAATGCTGTTGCCTTTTGGATTATCCCACCTGCCGGTGTGCTGCTTCTGGCCAGCTTTTTTGTGGGGGCAGCCGGTTCGGGTTGGACATCTTATCCACCTTTGAGCCTAATTAACGGCAGCAAAGCGGGTGAGTTGATTTGGATACTCAGCGTTCTCTTATTGGGAAGTTCTTCAATTTTGGGTGCGGTGAATTTTTTCACCACCCTATTGACGATGCGAATTCCCGGTATGAGTTTGAATCAAATGCCGTTGTTTTGCTGGGCGATGCTAGCAGCTTCGGCACTGATTTTAATCGGAACTCCTGTATTGGCAGGTGCTTTGATTCTGCTGAGTTTTGACCTGATCGCGGGTACGGCTTTCTTTAACCCAACTGGCGGCGGCGATCCGATAGTTTACCAGCATATGTTCTGGTTTTATTCCCACCCGGCGGTTTACATTATGATTCTGCCGGTGTTCGGGATGATTTCGGAAATTCTGCCAGTTCATGCCCGCAAACCCATTTTCGGCTATCGGGCGATCGCTTATTCCAGTTTGGCCATTAGCTTTTTGGGGCTGATCGTTTGGGCGCACCATATGTTCACCAGCGGCACCCCCGGTTGGTTGCGGATGTTCTTTATGATCGCCACAATGATCATCGCCGTACCCACAGGTATCAAGGTGTTTAGTTGGTTGGCTACTTTGTGGGGCGGCAAACTGCGCCTCAACAGTGCCATGATCTTTGCGATCGGATTTATATCCATGTTTGTGATCGGCGGTATCAGTGGCATCATGGTAGCTTCGGCACCTTTCGATATTCACGTTCACGATACTTATTTCGTTGTCGCCCACCTGCACTACGTCTTATTCGGCGGTAGCGTCTTCGGTTTGTATGGTGCGTTATATCACTGGTTCCCCAAAATGACGGGTCGGATGATGAACGAAACCTGGGGAAAAGTCCATTTTGCCCTGACGTTCGTCGGATTTAATATCTGCTTCCTTCCTATGCACAAGCTGGGTCTGGAAGGTATGCCCCGCCGGGTAGCTATGTACGATCCCAAATTTGCCGCGCTGAATATGGTTTGCACCATAGGTGCCTTTATTCTGGCAGTTTCCACAATTCCGTTTCTCGTCAATGCCATTTGGAGTTGGTTGTACGGCCCCAAAGCTGCCGATAACCCCTGGCAAGGTCTGACCTTAGAGTGGATGACTTCTTCACCCCCACCAGTTGAGAATTTCTTTGGCGACCCGGTTTTGGCTAGCGGGCCGTATGACTACGGTATGGTCAATCCTCTCCAAATTCGGAAACTTATGGCTAGCAAGAGTAAGGCTGCCGAAGCTAGAACGCCATCCGGTGTACCCCTACAAAAAGCTACAGTTTCAGACTTTTTTGCCACTTCTACTTCTGTTATGCCTTCAAACTCCGAGTCAAATGTTGCAACCGAAACTCTTCAGGATGAAGACCCGATGTTGTCCGGCGGGCCAAACTCGGTGTTGCGGGCTAAACCCGATCCAGATGTTGCTGTGAATCCGGAAGACCGCAAGCAGGAGTAAAAAGAGGGGCTAGGGGAGTGGGGGAGTGGGGGAGCGGGGGAGTGGAAGAATAAATCTTTTACTTTCCCTTTTCCCTTTTTCCCTTTTTCCCTTTTCCCCTTTTTCCCTTTTCCCCTTTTTCCCTTTTTCCCTTTTCCCCTTTTCCCCTTTTCCCCTAACCCCTAGCCCCTAGCCGCTTCTTCCACTGACCACTGACCACAATAGAAAGTCATGCAAAGTTCAACTGTCGATCCAGCTAAGACTGCCCTCAACTATCACCATAGTGCTGAGACTGCCGCAGCAAGCCATCACGAAGGCCATCCCGATCACCGCGTTTTCGGGGTGATTGTGTTCCTAGTTGCAGAAGGAATGATCTTTTTAGGCTTGTTTGCCGCCTACCTTACCTTTCGAGCTGTGGCACCGACATGGCCACCGGAAGGAACGCCAGAACGGGAGTTATTGCTGCCCGGAATTAACACCCTGATTTTGATCTCTAGCAGTTTTGTCATTCATAATGCCGATACAGCGATTAAGAAAAACAATGTGGCGGGTTTGCGAAATTGGTTTATCGCCACTGCCATTATGGGCATCATTTTCTTATTCGGTCAGGTTTATGAATACAGCCATCTCGAATTCGGTCTCAGAACAAATTTGTATGCCAGCACATTTTATGTTTTGACTGGCTTTCACGGTTTGCACGTTTGTTTTGGGGTGCTGCTAATTCTGGGCGTGTTGTGGCGATCGCTCAAAAAAGACCACTACAGCAGCGAAAGCCACTTTGGTGTAGAAGCAGCAGAAATTTACTGGCACTTTGTCGATATCGTGTGGATAATTCTCTTCCTGCTGCTTTATATTTTGTGATTGCAATTAGCCTTTTTGTGATATATTCTCCCCCCAACAGGGGGTTTTTTATTGATGATGGGTTCTTATAGCAAATCCGGGTTTGTTCGTCGTTTAATTTTTGGTCTAAACATTGTAGAAACGTTTCATGAAACGTCTCTACAGTCGATCGACATAAAAAGCGTCATCGCAGCAGATTTGGTATTAAGCAAACATACTGTTGCTAAGCTAGAATAATTTAAATTTGCTGTAAAGAATTAGGGAAAATACTTAAAAAAAGGCGCTTGTGAATATTTACTTACTGACAAGTAATTGCTGAGTTTGCAAAGAACTGATAACAGATGAGAACTTTTTAAACCCAGGTAAAGTCACTTTAGGAGGAATTTATATCAGCCGAATCGGATAAAAGAGTCGGCTCGCTTAAAGTAACTTCTGAGGCGACAATATTTAAAGCCGCTTTAGAAGCCAGCCCAGAAGGCAATATTTTTCAGCCAACCGACGAGTCGGAAAGGGTCGCATCAACTTCCGGGGTATTGCGATTACCAAATAGGATGCAAGAAACACATGAATCACACCGATGAGAATCTGATAGTTCGCAAAGACGCCAAAGACCTTACGGATACAGAAAAACAGCGATTTGTCAATGCAGTTAAAGCATTAAAAAACAGGCCATCCCCGTACACAATTTTCGACCCGGCAACTGGCACAAACGTAACGCCACCAAACGCTTACGATTACTACGTGAGGATACACCAATTAGCGTTTGGCGAACTGAATTCCAGCGGACAAATGATACCGGGTGAAATGCCGCCCGTTCACTTCACGCCACCATTTTTGCCGTGGCATCGAGAAATGCTGCGTCGATTCGAGAACGATTTGCGATCGGTTGACCCGTCCGTTACGCTGCCGTACTGGGACCCCACCAACTCGGATAGTACCCGCGCCGTCTTCACGGACAACTTCATGGGAGGTTTTGGCAACGCGCAAGACAGCAATCTCGTGAGTGCGGGGCCATTCCGTGCGCCATCTTTTTCCCAACGGAATCAGCCGACTCAGACTTTAAACCAGCAGGGGATCTGGACATTTAACTTTAATTCTCCATCAGCTCTCAATCCCAACGGACAGGCGCGATTTCTCCAACGCAGTATCGGTTCCCGGCAAGACCCGTCGCAGTTTCCGGGGACTGCCAACTTACCGTTACCTTCTCAGATAGAGGCGGTTCTCAATCAACCGACATTCAATACTTTTTGGCCTGCGCTGGAAGGTCGTCCCCACGGCAATCCCCACGTATGGGTGGGTGGGAATATGGGTTTGGCGACTTCTCCCAACGATCCGGTGTTCTTTCTGCATCACGCTAACATCGATCGCCTCTGGACGGAGTGGATGGAACGCCACCAAAACACTCCCGGTTTCCGTCCCTATCTGCCTCTAGATAGCGGTAATACAGGGGTTGATATCAACGACCCGATGTATCAGTTTGGCAATGTCACTCCGGAACAGATGCTGTCGATTCAGCAAATCGGTTACGTTTACGATACGACCGATATACCGCCGCCACCAGAAGAACCGATTCTACCCACAATTTCGATCGGGAATGTGTCGGTAACAGAAGGTAACGTTCCTGCCAACTTTGTTGTCAGCTTGTCAAAAGCAAGCGACCAGGTGGTGAGGGTAAATTATACGATCGCCAGCGATACTTTCGACGGCACCAAAAGCTTCGATGCTGTTTTAAGCGGCGCGGAAGAAGTGCCACCCACCAGTTCCACAGCTAACGGTATCAGCTTGTTAGAACTGAATCGGGGGGGGGATGGACTCAGCTACAGGATCAAAGTGGCCGGTTTGGACTTTGGTTCTTTGCTGGGTAAAGCATCTCAAACTTCCAGCACTAGCGATGATGTGACTGGCGTTCATTTCCACGTTGGGGGCCAAGGGGCGAATGGCCCGATCGCTTTAGATATTTCCAAAGCTTCTCAAGATGCGGATGACTGGAACGCTACCATAGACTCGGATGGCTCTACAATTATCACCGGCGTTTGGGAAACAACAGATGCTGCCGGTCAATCTTTAAGCAGTTTTGTGTCTGCCCTCCGCACCGCAACGCCGGGAAAAGATACTGGATTGTATCTCAATGTCCACACCAAAGGGTCTCCCAACGGTGCAATTCGCGGCCAAATCTTAGGCGAACGCCCTGACATCGCCCCCCCTGCTTTCAGCGGTCAGGTGGTATTCAATCCCGGTCAAACCAAACAAACTATCACTGTCAATGTTGTCGATGATACGCGACAGGAGTTTGACGAAAATTTCTTCGTTAATTTGAGCAATCCCATCGGCGCTGACATCGCCGATTCCCAAGGTGTTGCCACTATTAGAGATAACGATACTAAGGCTGTCACCGTTCCGCCGCCTCCTGTTAAGGCAGGAGTACCGGTGTTTGGCAGTTCCGGCAACGATACCATCTCCGGCGGTAATGGCAATGACTCCATTTTTGCCGATAGTGGGGATGATTTGGTGTTTGGCGGTAAGGGCGATGACTACCTTGTTGGCAACAAAGGCAAAGATATTTTCTATGGAGACGCCGGTAATGACTTCATTTTCGGTGAGGACGGTGAAGACACTATCTATGGCGGGGAAGGAAATAATACTCTTTCTGGTGGCAAAGATAATGATGTAATTTACGGCGGTAGCGGTGAAGATTTTATCGTTGGCGATGACGGTAACGATCTGATTTTTGGCAAGGGCAAGGACTTTCTCGCCGGCAACAAAGGCAATGATACTATTGATGGCGGGGAAGGTAACAGCAGTTTGTTCGGCGGTGCAGATAATGATGTTCTCTTTGGTGGAACTGGATCGGATTTGCTGTATGGTGACAAAGGAAACGATCGCTTAGTCGGTGTCGATCGCAAAGCTTCCAATCCTGGATTGGGCGAGATAGATACGCTAGTTGGCGGTTTTGATAGCGATACGTTTGTGTTGGGAGATGCCGTTAAGTTTTACTACAATGACGGCAATGATTCTAAATCTGGCACAAGCGATTACGCCCTCATTCTTGATTTCAATTCCAGTCAAGATAGAATCGAGCTGCGCGGTTCCGCTGGTGGCTATGTTCTTGGTAGTTCCCCAAGCGGTTTACCAACTGGAACGGCAATCTATCAGAAAACTCTCGGTCAAAATGAGTTGATTGCGATCGTGCAAGGCTCGAATAATTTGAGTCTTTCTGGTGGTTATTTCACGTTTACCTGATTGATTTTTTAATCTTTTAGGAATGAGAAAGCGCTCCAAATTCAATGATGAGTTTGGGGCGCTTTGCTTTGGTAGTTGTTGGGGGAGGGAGGAGTGCGATCGGGCTGGCAACAGTTATTCTAGATTTAAGGTGTAATACCACAGAGTTGACTTCTGGTGTAAGGCACTCGCCATCTCAAGCGGTACGGTGATTATGTACTGAAGCCACCCCAGCCCTAAAGGGACGGGGGTTCAAAATGCGATAAAACCTCCACTTGGCTCTCCCAAATTGGTACAACATCCAAGTTCTTAGTGTTAGTATTTTGAACTTTCGCTGCGACTCGCTCTGACTCTGGGAATTTTCCAAAGGAAGGAGGAACTTGTCCTCCTAATCGCAAGTTAATTTTCGTGGTCGCCTGTCTCCAAGCCGCATACAAGAGCGGTTCCGCACTTAACCAAGCGTTTTGTGCTTGATTCGCTT
>NZ_JACJPW010000021.1 GCF_014696265.1 Aerosakkonema funiforme FACHB-1375
CCCCACTCCCCCACTCCCCCACTCTCCCACTCCTCCACTGACAACTGACAATTGTTTTGGCACAAAGGAAAAATTAAAATAGTTTACGAAACTTAGTACTTACGGGGAAAATGTCGGCAACCCTCGTCTCCTCAGCAACTTCCATACCCGGTGCATACTGGTCGTGGCGAGAGCAACCCATCTACTATGTGCGAGCTGGACAACAACACTCGGAACGTCCGCCACTGCTGTTAATTCATGGATTTGGTGGTTCCACAGATCACTGGCGCAAAAATATCGCTGGGTTGTGCAAAGATTATGAAGTTTGGGCGATCGACTTGTTGGGATTTGGGCGATCGGCTAAACCAAACTGGCAATATAGCGGCGATTTGTGGCGCGATCAACTACATGATTTCATCACCGAAGCGATCGGTCAACCAGCTGTATTGGCAGGAAACTCTCTGGGAGGCTATGCCGGTTTGTGCGTAGCGGCGCAATGTCCCGACTCTGCCAAAGGACTGATTTTGATCAACAGTGCTGGGCCATTTACCGAGATCGAACCTCAGCCCCAACCCGATCTTGTCAGAAAGATTTGGGGTGAGATTATGCTATCTATTCTCCGCCAACCTTGGGCTAATTACTTGCTGTTTCAGTACCTGCGACAACGTTCTGTAATTCGTAAAACTTTGGAAAAACTTTATCTTGACCAAAGTGCAGTTACCGACGATCTGGTAGAAGATATTTATCGTCCTTCTTGCGATCCCGGTGCCCCCCAAGTTTTTGCCTCTGTGTTCAGTACCCCTCAAGGCGAAAAAGTGGATGTTTTGTTGAAACAATTAATTTGTCCGCTGTTGTTAATTTGGGGAGAAGCAGACCCCTGGATGAATGTAAAAGAACGGGGAGTAAAGTTTCGTAAATTTTATCCCGAACTAACAGAATACTATCTGCGAGCGGGGCATTGTCCTCATGACGAAGTACCGGAACAGGTGAATACTTTGATTTCTGAATGGGTGTTGGGGAATTGCAAATTTTAAATTTCAGATTGCAAATTGAAAATAATTTTTTTATTTTCATTTGCAATCTTCTTTCTTCCCCTAACCCCTAGCCCCTAACCCCTAGCCCCTAGAAAAATTATCGCCAATTGCCTACCAAAACGTAGGGAGCCCAAAAATAAGGAAATTTGTATCGCTTTGACTGCAAAAGCTGTACCTGAGCTTGTCTGAGTGCTTCAGCTTTTGTTATGCCAGACTTGGCTAACTCGTTGTAAAATTTCACCATCAAAGCTGCTGTTGAATCATCGCTGACTCGCCATAAAGTTGCTAGAGTGCTGCGTGCGCCTGCTTTTACCGCCACTCCCGCTAATCCCAAAGCGGCGCGATTATCACCATCTGCGGTTTCGCAAGCGCTAAATACAAGCAGTTCGATCGGACGAGAAAATTTTTGTTGTTTCCGGCGCAGTAAAATATCTAAATCTTTGACATTAATTTTATCATTCCAAGTCAGGATAAAAGTTTTTTCGGCTTGGGAACTAAACTGACCGTGAGTGGCAATATGCACGATGGGGAAAGGAAGAACATTAAGCGCTTGTTGTAAATTGTTATCGGTAAATTCTTTATCTAACAAAACCTGACTGTTTACCTGTGATTTGATTTGTTCTAATTCCGGTCTTACGTTAGGAAGGGCGGGAAATCCTTGGCGTGCTTCCGATAAACCGGCTGTCAGCACTCTAAATTGCTCTCTTCTCAGAGGTTGAGGCGCGAGTAGCTGTAATCCTGGGGTAAGAGCAATGCTATATTTTTCGATTAAATACTGCTTCCCATCGTGCAAAGCAGCCATTGGTATATTTCGCAACAAACCATCTGGTACAAACACTAAAGTTTGCACTTTGTTTTTCTCTAATTCTGCTTCTGCCGGTCTGATAATCCAGTCATATACTTGTTGTGAAAGACGCAAAACCTGCTCATTGTTAGCTGCAATCCTACCTATGTCTTGTTGCAGTTCGTCGAGAATACTTGCGATTTCGCTCTCTGGTTTGAGGGTAGTATATAAGCGTAAACCTGATTCTGGCAATGCGAAGATAACGGCTAATTTATCTTTCAAAATAATCGGATAAATAACGGCGGCAGAGGTATCAACTCGATCGATTTGTACAGGTTTGGCATTGATGCAAGCTTCTTGAAAGAAGTTGTCTAATTCTGCTAGTTGGAGAGCTTCGATCGCATAACGCGCTTGGCGTAATTTATCTTGACGTTGTTCGCTTTTTGTGCTTACTAATAAATCGACAAATTCGCGATAAACAGGTTCTACGCTATCTCTGAAAGAAAACTGGATATCTGAATTATCGGCATTAATGGCAACTAAGTCACTGCGTAGGGATTCGAGGGTTTCAACTGCTACATTGTAAGCTGCGATCGCACCTTTTTCATCCCCTTGAGTTTTGAGCAATCTTCCTAACTGCCATTGCCAGCGATAATAAACATCGGCAGCGTTAATTGCTTGTGCCAAAACAAGTGCTTGTTGAGTGAGATTTTCGGCTTCCTTAGCTTGGTGAGCTAGTTCGTACAATGCTCCCAAGTTACCGAGAGCAAAAGATTCAGCGCGTGTATCTTTTATACTTCTGGCTTCTTGAACTGCTTTAGCTAATATTTGAGCGATTTCTTGGTTATTAGCAAGCGGTAATTGCAATGTTTGTTGCAGATCGCGATTATTAATTTCCGACTCGCCATTTCCCAATTTAGCTAAACTTTGAGCAAAATTAATGCGAGCAAATACAGATCTGCGACTGACAGGTAATTGTTCTAGATGAATTTGCGAGCGCAAATTTTCCGCTTCGCTAAATTGTCTTTCTTCAACCAGTAAGCTAAGTTGATTCACTTGTGCTTGCACGCGCATTATTGGAGAATTCGATGTTTCCGCTGCTTGTTGATACGCGCTGATAGCAGCTTGTACTTCAGTTTTTGCAGATGCTGTATTCTCTAAATATTTTGCTCTATTTGCCAAAGCTCTGTTGGTGTTTCCCAAACTGAATTGAGCCGCGCTAATTGCTGCTGGAGATCGCAACTCTTGGGCTACGATCAAGCTTTCTTGCAACAATTGGCGCGATTTTTCCAATTCGCCGATCGCACGCAATGAATTAGCTAAACTACGCAAACCTGTTGCTTTCACCAAAGAATTTGGTTGAGTTTGCAGAGATACTTCTACTTCTTCTAGAATTTTGCGAGCGCGGCGGTAAAGACCCAAATTTTGCAGTGCTTGGGCTTCATTTATTTGACAGCCAATCGCACCTTCTTTATCTCCGATTTGGGAATATGTTGTCGCTGCTTGTTGCCAAGTTTTTAAAGCAGCTTCCGATTCTCCCAAAGCAAGTTGTAAATGACCTTGGGCATTTAAAGCTTGAGCCAGAATAATTCCCGATTCGCTATTGTTATTTGAATTGCGAATGAGGGAGAGAGAAGATGCGATCGCATCTTGAGCTTCTGCCAATTTTCCTAATTGTTGATAAGCTAAAGACAAATGGCTTAAAGCTTGAGCTTCACCGAGTCGATCGCCAGAAGCTTTAAATGCAGCAGCAGCTTGTTGCCAGACTTCTGCCGCTTGAGAAAATTGTTCGGCTTGGAAAAATTTTATCCCCTGTTCCAATAATTGTTGCGAATTGGGTATCGGCGATTGGGAATTAGGGATTGGTTCTTTGCCATTTGCGATTCCCCATATCCCATTTCCCGTGAGTGCGATCGAAACGCCAGCACCCACAAGCGCGGCTAAAAATGCCAGTGCAAATCGGATTAGCCACTTTTTAGTTTGTCGTCGATATTGGTATAGATTAAAACGATGGATATGGGATTGTGATAAAAATGCGATATCCCATCCGGTACCCTGCGGGAACGCCTTTCTCAACAATTGTCTAATAGACATTAGAGACCTCCGATTCTGCCCGCCAGGGAATTGATTCCCCAGCGAGCGAACACATTAGTAAAAAATCTCAAATTAAGGCGCATAACATTGCTGTTGTGAAAATCCAGAACTGTGAGGTGTCGTATTTGGTACTTGCGCTACCAGTTCCACCTCTCCTTTTGAATTAAGTATCCATCCTTGCACTTCCACAATTTGATAATTGGAGACTTTTGACTGGGAACGGCTGCTTCTCTCCCCCACTCTCCTGCTCTCCTGTTCTCTTCCTCTTGCTCTCACATCCATCCAAGTAGCTTCATCCGCGAGAGCATCTGTTGGACTTGGCGGTATCCCACCTCTACCGGTAACGGTGAAAGAACTCTCCTTGCTGCGGCTACAAACAGAAGCAACAAGAGAGGTGGCATCAACCACATTATCCGGTAAAGGGAGCAATCCCGAACTGGGGTCAACGTCGGGGGTGTTGATTGTAATAGTACCGCTTAACGAAGGATTTGCACCTGTAGCGGTGATGTCGCTACTTGGCAGTTGTGCCGGATCTAAATTATCGGTATTTAGTAAGCTTTCCAGTTCTTCCCGCGTGCGCTGTTGTGCGCCAAAGATGCTGCGAGCGTTGATAGTAACTGTACCGCCTTGAGATTCTGTGGAATTGGCGCTGATATCGCTATTTTCTAAAGCAGCTAAAACACCATTGTTGATGTTAAGGGAAATATTACCGCCCGTAGCTGTGCCCGTAGCGTTAGTAGTGATGGTGCTACCTCGACGCATTATTAAGGATTGGGAATTCAATCTAATATTGCCAAACGCCCCTCCAGCACTTTCCGCTTCCAGAGAGCCTTTATTATCCAAAAAAACAGCATCAGCCACGACTTCTAAGTTACCAGCATTTCCCGTTCCTGTGCTACTCACATTAACTAGAGCGCCATCTCGGACAGTCAACTGTCCAGTATTAATTATTAAATTTCCCGCATCTGCAATATCGGTGGAGCGAGCAGACAAACGACTGGGAAAATTTGGATCTACTGCCGTTCCTATTACTTCTACTGACTTGGAAGCATTTATTGTTAAAGTTCCTCCTGGTTTAAACCCCAACGTAGCAGTTGATATTTGCGCCCCATCTCGGACAATTAATCGCCCGGTTTCTACAGTTAAATTACCTCCACTACCATTAGCACCTCTCTGGACTGAGGTTACTAAAGCACTGCGAAATCGCTGATTATTAAATGCTATAACAGTACCGCTCAATTCTACTGAATCTGAGGCTTTTACTGCTAAATTTCCTCCACTCCCAGCATCAAAGGTTGCAGTCGATACTTGCGCTCCATCTGTGACGATTAAACTTCCCGTTTCCACGGTTAAATTTCCCCCAGCGCCTTGAGCGCCTGGGTTAACTTGAGTAAATAACCCACTATTAAACTTTCTATCCGCTGAAATACCAGTTAATTCTATTAACTCGGAAGCTTCCACCGTCAATCTTCCCGCAGAGCCAAAGCCAAACGTAGCACTTGAAACTTGCGCTCCTTCTTTGACAATTAAGCGTCCCGTTTCCACAGTGAGATTGCCCCCAGCACCCGTCCCGTCCTTCGCGACAGTGGTAGATAACCTACTCAACAAGGGAACTTTACTAGCCGAATTCCCACTCAATTCTACTGAATCAGAGGCTTTCACTGCTAAGTTTCCTGCTGCGCCAGCGCCTGCGGTGAGAGTTAATACCTGGGCTCCATTGCTAACAATTAACTGCTTAGTTTCCAAAGAAACGTTTCCACCAGCACCAGTAGCTTCAGGATCGACCGTAGCTGCTATGGCGGAGGGTATACCATCTGAGGAAGTGCCAATTAATTCAATTGATTGGCTAGTATTGACACTCAAGCTACCTCCTGCTTGAGCACCCAAAGTACTAGCTTCTATTTGGGAACCATCTTTCAGAGTTAACCGCCTAGCCCAAACTTGGATATCACCACCGCCTGCGCCAGTAGCATTAATAGCTGCCTGCTGGAATAATTCAATATCTCCAAAAGTGGAAACACCGTCATAGCCCAAGGCTATACCTTTGTTTAGAGGGCTGAGGTTAACAAAGCTGTTAGGGCCTACACTGCCTAATTCAATTCTTCCGCCTGGTGTCTTCAGAGTTCCACCCTCAAAAGCTATATTACCACCTACTAAAGCTAAGGTTTGATTTAGATCGACTTGCAGAGCTGTAGTGGCATCTATAATTTCGTTAGTTTGGCTCCTATTTTGTCGATTTCCCTTTACGACAAGTCCTCCTGGGTTGCTTCCAAATTGCAAACCTGTAGGTACACTTACCGTTAGTAGGGTTGGAGTTTGGTTGGCGTTAGCAACACCAAAAAAGCTGCCATCAGCAAATTTCACGCTACTGGCTGTACTTGCCAAAAATGAGCCGCCGATCTCTAGCCTCGCATTGGGGCCAAAGATAATTCCATTGGGGTTAATTAGATAAAAGTTAATTATGCCGTTAGCTTGGATGATACCATTAATATTAGATAAAGACCCTCCCGTTACTCTAGTAAAGATGTTTTGAATATCGGGAGAGTTGTTGAAGTATACGCTGTTGTTATTGGGAACAGAAAACAACACAAAGCTGTGGAACAAATTTTTACCTGCTTGCGTACCACCAGTAATAACATTGACTCCCTCCTGGGGGTTGACGACAGAAGCATTGGGTAAGGTTGTGTCCGGAATGATTTGAGCTAGAGCTACTTGTTGCCAAAAAAATTTTGGGGAGTTAACCAAACAGGAAATAATAATAGCTCTAGCGCCCCAGAGAAAGTGATTGTACAGTTTCATCAAAACTTTAACTCTTCACCTTAACTTAAAAGATAGACCACTTTATTTCCCCCAAAACCTTTGCATCTCTTCTTGGGGTGGTGCGCCTGCGGCGCACCCCTTGAACGGTTACCCTTCTGGTGTAGGACAACTCACATCACACCACGATAATGTTGTTATATAACAAAGGCCATACCCTGCTTCTACTCCTCCTGCTACAACTTCCAACTCTTCTTCAGACAATTCATAGTCCTCAGCTTCTTCTGACCACCATTGGTTAAACCCTTCTCTAAAGATAAGCTTAAGTTCATCAAGATTTTTTTGAGGCATAAGACAACTTCTCCCTTTTGTATTAAATTTACACAAACACTGAATCTGGCTTGAAACTTACACAGGGGTGGATTTTGGCATAGTTTGCACTAGAAATAGTTTTTTCAAAGTACAAATTAGTTCCTCAAGCTAGCCCTATGGCTGGCAATCTCAAGTAAATATACCCAGTGTTAATTTCTCGCCTGTATAATCTAAATTATAATGGCTCTCCCGGATGTTTGGTGGAAAAAGTAGCGTCTTATACTTTTTTGTCGGGCACATAAGGCTGAAAACCTCGATTCAGCTAGATGATAAACTTGTGTTATCACCACAAGTACGGGAGAGCCATAATCACTTTGACATAATTACCTAATCAACATCAAAACTGTATTATTTTTCAGTTTGAAGAAACTATACCGTTTTAGTTGAGTGGGATAATTGGAAAATCTCCTAACTCTTTCAGTCCGGCAGATTCTAATAGTTTTTTCCACTCTTGCGCTAATGCTGTATCGTTAGGATCGTCACGGCGCAGTTCGGCTAAGGTTGCCAGGGCATCGTACCAAACGCCATTTTGGGCGTACAATTGCGATCGCTCTTTTTCCCCGACTCCCTCTAGTTCGTTTGCCAAGTTAGGCCGCAAAGAGTTTAGTTCCACGCGCCGAATCCACCCGTCTACTGTACTGCTCTGACGCCGATTTTTGTCACTGCAAAAAATCGAAAAATACCAATGATAATTTTGGTTTTTTTCTAACTTTACAGCGTTTTTCGGTACGCTAAAGCTGACTATTCCTGCTGCACCGGAAATGGTAAAAGTTGTGCGATAAACATCTTTTCCATCTTCATCCTGCAAGGCAAATTCTGCCATACGTGCGGAAGTTTGGGGCACATATACAAACATTTGTGGATTTTCTGCTGTCGTTAACGCCCAGTTATCATCTTTATTCAAACTGGGAATCAAAGCCGTTAGTAATATGCTTGTACTTTGTTCATCTCTGGAACAACTTCCCGAACGAGTCGCTCCCGATGCAGTTTCTGGAGGTACGCCTAAATTTTTTGGCGGTACGTATTGTGCTATCTCAAAATTGGAGGCTGGAAAATTTTCGGATGAAATGAAATCCCTTTCAACTTTGTTTGTCAAAGATAATACCTGGTGTGGCAAGAGGACGATCGCGCACAAATCCAGACTTAGAGCTACAGTAAATATTGCTTTGCTTGAGATAGAAATCTGTCTGCTCATATGTATCTACTTATTTAGAAACCATCGCTGTTTGGATTACTTCTAATACCGCCGAACCTTTTATGATAGCGGTTCCCTGGATTAATTTTTCATTTCGCCATAGCAAATCTTTGTTAAAATTATTAACAAAGCAACTGGTTTCATTCAACCAAAACTTGATAAACCTTCACAGGATGTTCGCGTCCCTTGAGCAAAACGCTGCCGACAAGTTTGGTGAGAAACTTGTCTTGATTATACACATAAGTGTCTTCGCTAATCAAAATTCGGCAGCTACCTCCATCAAGGGTCTTATCATAACTTTCCAGCCGCGAGGCAATATTAACTGTGTCTCCGATCACAGTATAATCCTGTCTGCGATCGCTTCCTAAGCTGCCGGCCACAACTACACCAGTAGCAATGCCTACTCGCATACATACAGTAGGTAGACCCTGACTCTGCCACCGCCTGTTCAGCGATTTTAATACCTCTGCCATTGCGACAGCACAACTGACTGCTTTTTGGGCGTCTAAAGCGATTTTTTCAGGAGTTGTAGATGGGATCGGAACGCCAAAAACTGCCATAATTGCATCGCCGATAAATTTGTCAATTACGCCGTCGCGATCGAGAACAACTTGCGTCATTACTTTCATATAATCATTGAGCCAAGACATCAGTATTTTTGGCTCCATATTTTCGGCAATGCTGCTAAAACCTTTTAAGTCGGTGAATAAGACAGTTGCCATCATTTCTTGGGCTTGTAATTCTCCCTCTTCTAAAAATTTAGATCGATCGCGCCAGATAGCCTCTGCTATTTTTGGCGTTACATTGCGCTCAAAAAGCTTCATCAAAGCTTGACGTTCTTCCCTTTCTAAATTGGCGATGTGAATAGCCATCGCCATCTGAGAAACAGATAAAGCTAGTAGCGAAGGAACTACTGGAATCCACCAACCGATCGAAAATGCTAGGTAAGAACCAATAATTAAAATTCCTCCGGCAATTGCAATTGTGAATATTATCCAATAAGCTGAATAAACTCGGTATTTTGTACTAAAATATCTCCCCCACAAAGCCAAACTTACACCAATTACCGACCACCCAAAAATCCACAACCACTCTAAAGGTTCAGACCAAACTTGAATCAAAGGTCGTCCATCAAGTGCAGCTGCAATCATTTGGGAGATCGAGTTGGCATGAATTTCTACTCCAGAAGTACGTTTGGGAAAACTCGAAATAATAGTATCATCGTAAGGAGTCTGGAAATAATCTTGCAAACTAGCGGCATTTGAACCAATTAACACAATGCGATCGCGCATCAAATTGGCTGGAATTCTATTTTCCAAAACATCCATCATCGTGACGATTTGGAAAGTTTCTCGCGGCCCTCTAAAATTCATCAGCACCTGATATCCGCTTGCCGAAGTACGCACATAGCCTCCATCATTCGGCTGAAAACGAATAAATACCGCCTTACCCAATTGTAAATATTCAGGATTTACTGCCGCATTTTTCGGAATAATTCCCTTACTTTGCAGATAAATAAAAGCGAGCTTCAGAGGTAAACTGGGGACAACTTCACCGTTATTATTTCCTATATATAGGAAACCCCGACGAACTTTGCCATCTGCATCTATCACTAGATCGCTAGCACCAACTTGTCCTTTATTAGCCAGTATTGATGATGGATTAACTGCAAAACCATTTCGAGCGCCACTTACTTTTTTTACTCCTATCAAATTAGGAGTTGTCTGAAAAACTTGAACTAGCTTTTGATGACCTGGTTCTACTGGTAAATCGCGATAAACATCAAGACCGATCGCGCTTGGTTTTTGCTGTTTTATTTTCTCTATTAACTGAGCGATATCGCCATCGGGAATAGGCCATTTGCCAACTTTTCTAATATCCGATTCAGAAATCCCTACAATCAGAATACGCGAATCGGGAGATGACAACGGACGCAGAAGAAAAAAACGATCTAAGGCTGCCCATTCCAGAGATTGTAAAAATCCGGCTAGGCGCAGTGCAATTAATAGCGCGGCTACATTGGGGGCTATAATTAGTACGCCACCCCAATCTTTAACAAAGGTATTCAGCCTTTTCCACATAATTGATGTAAACAATTTTTAAGGTAGATAAATCACACATATTTGATGCACCATTTCGACATATAAAATGCAGCTAGTATTTGGTTTTACTAGCAAGGGGAAAATGTTCTGCCAAAAACGCTTCAGCAGCAGCGCGAATCTCCTGGGGAGATGCTTCGTTAACACAGACTACCCCATCCAGCGTTGCCGCTAACAAAACATCTAACATTTTGCTATATTGTGGCCCAGGTTTATATCCTAAAGCTTTCAGATCGTTGCCGTTTAGCGGTGCTTTGATATTTCTCCATTCTGTCAAATATCGCCAAATATTTCTACGCACAAATCTTGGGTTTTTCACAGCAACTAAAATTAAAGTAGGCAAATCGTAGCGGCGTAACAATTGCACTAATTTACTGATCTGTTCGCATTTGGGTAAATTTTCGACAACTTCAAATTGAGCCTTATCCAAATTTTGCAAACGAGCAATACTATCTGTAGGTAATTGGAGATTATTTGCCACCTTGCCGCGATATTCTGTCGCTAGATAAGCAATTAAAACTTCCAGTCGCATTTGCCAATGTTCTAAACTTTTTTGAGCATCGAACCGCCGCAAACAGCGAGCGAGCAAACGCACCTGCCACCACAAATTTTTATCCAACTCCAAGGTAGGATGGATACAGCGCAACGCACCTAAATCTGCCAGTAAATTTAAAGCAGCTTTCCAGTAAGGAGCTTGCAAAATATATTTCAATTCGCTTTTGAGGCGAGTTTCCAAGGCTGGGGCTCGACCATTTTTGCCCTGAACTTGTTCGTAGATACCGCTAGCGATCGCATGACGAATATATCTTTCTGTTTGCGGTTCAATTTCAAATCCCAAACGCACGGCAAATCGCACAGCCCGATAAATCCGCGTCGGATCTTCAATAAAACTATTAGCGTGCAAAACTCGAATTTGTTGAGATTGTAAATCCAATACTCCGCCAAAGAAATCTAGTAACTCACCCGCACGCGGTTCTGTTAACCTTACGGCCAAAGCATTGATAGTAAAATCGCGCCGATACAAGTCTTGTCGAATCGAACTCGCTTCCACTTCTGGATTAGCAGCCGGATAAGGATAAAATTCCGTTCTTGCCGTCGCAATATCAACCCAAAGAGAACCTAAATCTGGGTCATTGTGCCACAACAAAGCAGCTGTTTGAAATTGACCGTGAACTTCTAAACGAGCAGCCGGATAAACTTGCTGAAGCGCTTTAGCTAATTCTACACCAGCACCGACATCAGCCGATCGGTGAAAGCCGTCTACGACTAAATCTATATCTTCAAGCAGTACTTGTCCTTCATTATCAGCTAAAAGTAAATCCCGCACCGCACCACCAACTAAATAAAGATGCCAGCCTCGTGTTTCTGCCTCCTGAAATGCTTTTTGCAGTAATTGCCAAAGTGGAGAAGCGAGACGATCGCGAACAGAAGGCAGCAGGCAAAGTGCAAAAGACAAAAGCGAATCATCTTTCCATTCGTTTGACTTTTGACTGTTGAATTTTGCCTTTTCTTGGTGCAATTGCCGCAACACATCCGTGCGGGTCACAATTCCCACTAACTGCCCATTTTGTAAAACTGGCAATCTGCCGATATCGTAAGTCACCATCAGCGACTCAATTTCTGGCAATGGCGTATCGGGAGCGATCGTTTTTAGATTAGTAGTCATATAGCCTTTTACAGGCGCGTGACTGAAACCGTGATGCAGAGCAATATCGATATCTCGTCTCGAAATAATGCCAACCAATTCGTCTTGAGCATTTACCACAGATAAACCAGAATGTCCGTAACGCAGCAAGATTCGTTGCGCTTGTTCAATTGTGGTATCGGGGCGAATTGTCCGCACTGGGGATGACATCAATTCTCTTGCCGTAGGGGGATGGGGAATTTGATTTTCCAGCTGTTCCACCAGATGTTCTAATATTGCTTGCGAATCGACCGATCGCAAATTTGCAGACGCCGCCTGGGAATGACCCCCACCACCGATTTCTTGGAAAAGTTGGTTGAGGTCAGTGCCATAAATACGCGATCGACCAACGATCGTCAATCGATCGTCGGATTTTGGATTTTGGATTTTGGATTTTGGATTGGTAACTGGTGATTGGTCATTTGTGATTGCTATCTCACAATTCTCCCCATCTCCCCCGCTCCAGGTCTCCCCCACTTCCTTTTGCTGATATCTCGCAGCCAGCAGCAAAGCATCGCTTTCAGTTAGCTCGATCAGTTGGGATGCAAGACTGGATAACCCCGGCACAAAACCGGAAGTACTCAGCAAACACCAAGATATAGTGTGACCCCATTTGGTTATCCTCTGCATATTGTCCAGAGCAACTTTGAGCAGTTCTTGCAATTGGCGAGATAAACCTGGGTCAATATATTCGGCAATCACTTTCAGACTCGCCCCTTGGGCCATTAACCAAGCCAAAGCGGTGGCGTCTCTTGGCGTCGTATGCTCAAAAGTGAGCGATCCCGTATCTACATGAATACCCAACGCCATCACCGTCGCCTCAGCCGGTGTCAGTTCGATTTTGGATTTTGGCTCGTTCCCAGACGACTGCCTGGGAATGCCGATTTTGGATTGGGAAGATTCTTTACTCAGTCCCCAATCGCTTTTTTGTAGCTGTTCGACTACCAGGGTAGTAGTGGCTCCGACTGGCTCAAGATAAATTTGGGTAGCTGGAATGTCGCTATCTCGAGCTGGGTGATGGTCGTAGAGGACAATTTCATTCAAGTGGGGTAAGTCAAACCATTCAGCTGCTTTGCCGAGGCGATCGCGCTGTTGCGTATCGACTACAGTCAGAGAACGAATCTGTTTGGCATTAACCGATCGACGTTCGATCAAGGCAAACTCATCCCGGTGCAATGCCAAAAAATCCCGCACCGCTGGATGTGCGCCCCCAGGCAAAACAATTTTCGCCCCAGCTTTCAGGCGCGATAATCCTACAGCTGCCCCCAGAGCATCAAAATCTGCGGTTGTGTGACACAGTATCAGATCCATCTACCTTTACCACTCTTGCAAAATTTGCGATCGCTCTCTTCCCACACCCAATCAAACCTTCAATTCCATTACAGCTAACTATTGGGCGGTATTGCTAAAAATCTTTGCGGTTGTTTTGGCCTAACTAAAAACTGAAATCCACATTCTCTCCCGCTCCCCCGCTCTCCCCCTCTTTCGCCTGCGATCGAACTTCGCCAAGAATTAGTATTACTTTGGGCGCGATCGAGGTGGGCAGAGGCGTGTCGCTGTGCTGATAAAATGCCTTAAGACGGTAGACCGTGTTAGAAGTCCGTTAGGCTGTTAGTGGTCGGGGTACGGTCAATTACCCCCTTCGCACCTCCGTTCTCCGAACAAGAGCTAGACACGGCTAGAAAATTGGCAGGGTAAGCGATCGGATATTGTATCCTTAGCAATTGACGCTAAATAACGCTTGTATAACTAAAAATCCCCCTACTAAAAAAGGTGGGAATGTCGCTCGGTCTGTTGCTGTATTGGGAGAACCGCAAATGACAATTTTGTTTCAATTAGCCTTGTTTGCTCTAGTCGTCGTATCCTTTGCTATGGTGGTGGGCGTCCCCGTTGCTTACGCGACACCTCAGAATTGGGATCAATCCAAACGGCTTCTGTGGTTGGGTTCCGGCGTCTGGGTTGCTCTGGTGCTTATAGTGGGCGCATTGAGCTATTTTGTTGTTTGATCCGAGTTCATCAGTCATTAGTCGTTTGTCATTAGTCATCGGTTATCGGTCTCTCAGTTATGAGAAGCTAACCAATAACTTCTGACTTCTGACTTTTGAAAACTCACAAATGACCGATACCCAATGATTAATGACTGATGACTGATGACTCATAACAAACGATTAATGGCAAAGGACTATTGACATGGCAGTTTTCGAGGGAAATTTTACTCAGACAGAATCTCTGCGGTTTGCGATCGTCATCGGTCGATTCAACGACCTCGTGACGGGCAAACTTTTGGAGGGTTGTCAAGATTGTTTGAAACGCCACGGCGTCGATGTCAATCCTCACGGCACTCAGGTAGATTATGTTTGGGTACCGGGCAGTTTTGAAATACCTTTGGTGGCCCGCCAGATGGCAATTAGCCAGCGCTATGATGCCGTAATTTGCCTGGGTGCGGTAATCAAAGGCCAAACGCCTCATTTTGACTACGTGGCGGCGGAAGTATCCAAGGGAATTGCTGCGGCTGGGTTTCAAACCGGTGTTCCGGTAGTATTTGGCGTCTTGACCGCAGACACGATGCAGCAAGCTCTGGAAAGGGCCGGAATAAAGAGCAATAAAGGCTGGGATTATGGGATGAGCGCTCTGGAAATGGCGACTTTGATGCGTCAACTCAAGGGCAATCCAGATATTCAGCCCATACCTGCCTCCCTAAAAAGTGCTATTGCTCCCAGAGAGTCCGCCGAAGTATAGGTATCGGGTCTGAGATAGATCCAGAAATGGCTTGCCAAAAAAATTATCTTCCATAGTTGACATACAGGAGTTATTTTGACATACTAAAGAAAGTTGAGAGGTTGCGGGCATAGCTCAGTGGTAGAGCGTCACCTTGCCAAGGTGAATGTCGCGCGTTCGAATCGCGTTGCCCGCTTTAAAGTTAAAATAAACGCAAAAGCTAAGAGCTTGAACTTCGCCAGTTAACATTTCAGCAGTTTTTGCGAAGGAAAGAGGCCGAAATTGACAGTGTATTAGCGAAAAATTAGGCGATCGAACTGGTACTTCTAGGACGGCTTTCATTAATTTTGTGTTAATCTCAATGTCTAGCAGGATAGGGTATTCAACCTGGATAAAAACCCAGTCTCCTAGAGGCAACGCACCTTGAAAATTGAGGATAGAGGGTTCTAGCAGGAAATGCACTGTTAGGTAAAATCTTCATGCAGCAAGAACCAGAAAACCAAAATTTTTGAGGTTGAAACTGTAGGGTAGGGCATACCCAAACAGGCTTCTGAAATGGAGTAAACGCTTGGGGAGAGAACCATCTCTAGTGCAAAACAGGCAACTGGGTTGTATTGAGTGGACTCGTTGAACCAAGAATCCCCGCCCTCAAGCGCGAGGAGTGTCAATAAAATGTTTTAAATCCCCTTTGGATAAACTCGGTTTGCTTAAAGACCGCTTGTGCCATCCCCGAAAGCCCAAAAGATAGATTTGAATGCTGAATACCCTTGTCCCTGCGGACGAAAGGGTCGTTTAGTGCCGATCGTGCTGACGGAAGCCTTTGGCTGCAATCGCTGTCAGCAAATATTTGTCGTGGAAAAAAGCGAACAGGTAATTGAGCAACTATCGACAACGCATCCCTACAAGAAAGCTTGGCTGTGGACGGGTAGTCGATGGTACAGAGCCCATACTGGTTTGAAAGAACATTATTTGGCATCGGCTTTTGTGTTAGTTGTCCTGCTTCCGCTTATATGGGTGATAGGGGTTTGCAACATCCCAAACTTAGCTAACAGGCATTTGTGGGCAATAATACCCGTAGTGCTTGTGGAATTAATAGCGCTGATACAGTGGTTAGCTTACAGGCGTTAGCTTTATGACTGCTGAAACGTTCGATGCAGCACCCGATCTGATGGCGACAGTTAGCAGCGCCTGGAGAGCATCTTTCGACTTAGGTACAACCAAGGGAGTCGATCGCAGCCGCGCTGTTGTGGCAATGGCACAAGCGCTGAAACGTGCCTCAGACGAGATTCTAGAAGCAAATACCCTCGACCTTTTGGCGAGTCGGGAAATGGCGGTGCCAGAACTAATTTTGGATTGGCTGAAACTCACACCCGAACGTCTCCAGACGACGATCCAAATGCTACAGCGGTTAGGAGAATTGTCCGATCCGTTGCGGCGAGTGATGAGCGCTTCCTATCAGTTAGAACACTCCCAAACTTATTGCCAGCTCATGCCTTTGGGGCTAATTGCTTTAGTGTATGAGGCATTCCCGGAATTGGGGGCCCTAGCGGCGGGTTTGTGTATCAAAACCGGCAATGCCTTGATTCTGCGAGGGGGAACAGAGGCGAGTCACTCGAATGCGACGATCGCCCAAGCTTTGCAGTCAGCTTTGCAAGATGTTGGTATGCCGGCGGGATGTTTGGAATTGCTGCCATCGGATCTAGGTAGTTCGCTGCGGGATTTAATCACTCAAGACCGATATATAAATTTAGTCATACCATACGGTCGCCCCAGCCTTGTGCAGCAGGTAGTGCGGCAGTCAACTGCACCTGTTTTAAAAGCGGGGATGGGGAATTGTTATCTGTTTTGGTCGCCATCTGGTAGTTTGGAGTTGGCTCGTTGGATGATTTTAGATAGCCATCAAAGCGAACCCGACCCGGTTAACGCGATCGAAAAAGTTCTCATCCACAGCAATCAAAAGCCCTCTTCCTTGGTTACGCTTTGGAACAGCTTAAAGGAAAAGGGCTTTAAAATTCGAGGGGATGCCCAGTTAGTCAATGAATTTCCCGACTTGAAGCAAGTGAGCGAGTCGGAGTGGGGCGAACCTTACTTAACCAAGACCGTAGCTTTTAAAGTAGTCAATAGCCTGGAAGAGGCGATCGCTTGGATTAACCAATACAGCAGCGGTCATGCCGACTGCATAGTCACGGAATCTTACCAAGAAAGCCGTCAGTTTGCCTTGGGCGTCAATAGTGCCACTACATACATCAACGCGACTCCTCGCTTTTCGCGCAATCCCTCGCGAGGCGATAACATTTTTCTCGGTATGTCCAACCAAAAAGGACATCGGCGCGGCTTGATTAGTATGGAAACCTTAACAACTCTTAAGCACATTGTCCAAGGCAATGGCAGATTTTAGGTCAAAAAAAAGGGGCTAGGGGCTAGGGGTTAGGGCTTAGGGAAAGAGGGAAGAGAGCGGGGGAGCAGAAGAATTAATATTTTCTCTTTTCCCTTTTCCCTTCTTCCCGTAACCTCTAACCCCTAGCCCCTAACCCCTAGCCCCTAACCCCTAGCCCCTAAATCTACTTTTGTGCCAGTTTCACATTTGTGGCCAGACCAAGAGCTTGTAATAATTGAATCGTCATCCAGGTGAGGTCAATTTCCCACCAATGCAAACCGTGACGAGCCGAATATTGGAATGCGTGGTGATTGTTGTGCCAACCTTCACCGTAGACTAGCAAAGCAACCCACCAGCAGTTGGTAGAGCGATCGCCTGAATCATAGGTGCGATAGCCAAATTTATGGGTAGCGCTGTTAACTAGCCAAGTGCAGTGATACACAGCAACTAAACGCACAAAGATTCCCCACAACACAAAAGCCCAGCCGCCCAGCAAATAAAGCACTACGCCCAGGAGAACTTGGAGCGGGACAAAATACTTTTGTAAAAACTGATAAACTGGATCTTCTGCAATATCTTTGGTAAAGCGGGGAATTTCATCCCTAGACGGTAGCTCGTAAAGCATCCAACTCAGATGACTCCACAAAAAACCTTTGTTGGAATCGTGAGGATCGCCATCCTTATCTGAGTTCAAATGATGGAGGCGGTGCATACCCACCCAATCGATCGGCCCGCCTTGGCAGGCTAAGCTACCAAAGAATACCAGGATATATTCCAGCCACTTTGGCGTTTGAAAACTGCGGTGAGTGACCAGGCGATGAAATCCCAGGGTGATTCCCAAACCACCCGTAACCCAATGCAGAAAGACAGCCAAGCCTACCGCAGCCCAGCTAAAATTGCCCGGAAGGAAAGCAAAGATGGCTACGATGTGAATCGCAACCATAAACAAAATAACAGGCCAATCGAGGCGAAGTTTGGTTGAGGTGGCAAGCGTCATGCAGTAACCTTGATACGAATTGTGCAGCCCAATCTGCGTGACCCAAAAATCCGCATAATTATCTAGGACTTGTAGGGCGGCAATATTGTGATGCCGCTCTACGAGCCAACTATATCGTGAAAGAGGAATTGTTGACACTCTCCGGTCTAAAGACGCGGAAATTCTTCTTAAAGAAGGAGGTAACTAAAAAATGTTAGTCATTGCTCGTACCACAACTCCCAAAACCGTAGTTACTCGCATTTCGGTGTTGTGCGACAGGGGGTGTCAATTGCCTCTACTCCCTCCGGCTGGAAGTAACCATACCATTGGGTCTACTTGTTGTATGCTTATTGGTTCACTCGCACCGATTGTCTTTATTTGCAGAGCGTCGAAGTAGAGTGCTATGCACCGAGTTAGCCATTTCAAGTAACAGCCTTTTAACTACAACGTCCAACTGCGGGGAGTTTCACCCACCAATCAAGGTCTTTGTGGTTATACCAATAATAGCAATTGCGACTTTAGTCGCCGTGTCCTTTTTCCTCCTTGCTCTAAAGAGACAAGGTTTCCAAGCTCCCGTGAGGTACTTATGAACAGCTCTAAACAGCTGCTGGAAGCAGAACAAACACTATTTCCGATTTTTTCTGGTATTGACGCTCAGGTCAAGCAAAATCTCAAAAGAGTTTTGGAAGCCTTTCGCCGTCATCGAGTGGGAGCCCATCACTTTGCCGGAGTTTCCGGGTACGGTCACGACGACTTGGGGCGTCAGACAATGGATTTGGTATTTGCTGACGTCATGGGTGCTTCATCGGCGGCAGTGCGGGTGCAGTTTGTTTCTGGCACTCACGCGATCGCTTGCGCCTTGTTTGGCGTCCTGCGTCCCGGAGATGAAATGCTGGCGGTCGTCGGTTCCCCCTACGATACCCTGGAAGAAGTAATTGGGTTGCGGGGTCATGGTCAGGGTTCATTAATTGACTTTGGCATTAAATACCGAGAATTGCCTCTTACTAAGGCAGGAACTGTCGATTACGATGCCCTTTCGCAAGCAGTAGGAAACAATACTCGCTTGGTCTTCATTCAGCGTTCCTGCGGTTATTCGTGGCGTTCCAGCCTTTCTGTTGCCGATATCGAGAAAATTATCTACATCGTCAAGCAGCAAAATCCTGACACAGTTTGTTTTGTGGATAACTGCTACGGCGAATTTATCGAAGAAAAGGAACCCACCCACGTCGGTGCTGACCTCATCGCCGGGTCTTTAATTAAAAATCCCGGCGGTACGGTGGTGAGTGCTGGTGGGTACGTTGCCGGCAGAGAAGATTTAGTGGAAGCAGCCGCCTGTCGCCTCACAGCACCCGGAATTGGCAGTGCTGGCGGTGCTACTTTCGATCAAAATCGCCTGCTGTTTCAAGGGTTGTTTTTGGCCCCGCAGATAGTTGGGGAGGCGATGAAGGGCAATCACCTGACTGCGTATGTGTTTGACAAGTTGGGTTATCCGGTGAATCCTTTGCCGATGAGTCCCAGGCGAGATGTGATTCAAGCAATTAAGCTGGGTACGCCGGAGAAGCTGATCGCTTTTTGTCGAGTTGTTCAGCAGCATTCACCTATAGATTCCTACGTCGAACCGGTGCCTTGGGAAATGCCGGGATATGAAAGTAAAGTGGTGATGGCTGGCGGTACGTTTATCGAGGGCAGCACTTTGGAGTTTTCCGCCGATGGGCCGTTGCGGGAACCGTACATCGTCTATTGTCAGGGAGGAACGCATCGGGCTCATATTGCGATCGCACTGGAAGCTTTGATCGATGCGATCGGGCCTGCGTAGAGTATTGACATTTTCGCCAAATTATGTTTTTAAGCAAAAACCCGGTTTCTTCAAAAAACCCGGTTTTTGAAGCTTTTAAATCAGCTAGGCGAGGGAAATTTACTTAAGAAAGAACCAGCGCTAAAGGGATGTTTGGAAAAGATATGCTTGACGCTGCTTTTGGTCAATTCAGAAGCATTGTTAAGTATGTATGCTGGAAGCGTGGAAAGTGCTTCGGTGAAGTTGATGCTAGAGGAACTTCTCAGCAGTGTCCTGAATGTGGTTCTGAAGTCAAAAAAGACCTGTGTATTAGGATACACAACTGTCTTCATTGTGCATACAAAACTGATAGGGATGTAGCTAGTAGTCAAGTAATTAGAAACCGAGGAATTAAGTTAGTTAGTACCGTCGGACAGACGGGAATGGAAACTGCCTGTGCAGACGAACTACCGGGGACTGGGGTAACTCAGTCTAGACAAGTGTCGAAACCCCGTAAGGGAACAACCAGGAAAGCCAAGTCGTGAGTCTTGGAAGCCCACACTATAATCTTTGATTTAGTGTGGGAGGATGTCACTTAAAAAGGAATGTCATCAACATCAGGCTGATTTCCAGCTATTGATTGACTTTGGTATGACTGTTTTTTAGCAGTCGGTATTGGTTCATCTTCATCATCGTCTACTGAGGAAATATTAGCCATGTTGGCAGTGTGGGTAGAAACAGGAGGAACGGTTGCTGTTGCAGCGGTTGAACGATAAGATTCAGAACCGACATAATTTGTCGTGTTTCTTGATGTTGTAGATGGCGTGGAGACAGGCATCGCGCTTGTTGTTGCAGTTTGAAAACCGTCGTTGCTACCCAGATAGTGAATTTTTTGTGCTGTCAATTCGGCACGTTTTTCTTTGAAACCTTCCTGCCTTCGCTCGAAAGTTACGATGCTAAGACGACCTTCAATCACGATGCGATCGCCCCGGTGACAGCGTTGGTGAACTTCCTGTGCAACATTTCCCCGCCCTACCACTTTTATAGTGTAGGGCGGGTCTTCTTCCCGTTGGCCGGGAAATTGCACAAACATCTCAGCAACAGCGACTTGGGGGTCGCCCGGTGTATAGCGAAGTTGAGGTTCTTCAACGACCTCTGCCATCAAAATGCAGCTATTCATAATCAAATTGTCCTTTTTCAGTTACTAATCGGTCATCAGTCATCGATCGTCAGTCATCGCTCATTGGCAATTGCTATTGCTATTATTCATTATCGCTTATTTGTTAACTAATGACTTGTGAAACTCGTAAATTACTAATTGCTAATGATGCAATTATATATCTACAACAGCTTCCAATCCCTGCTGATCGTCAACAAAGTTTTGAACGCGGGCGCGGTATTCCCTCAAAGTTTCATCCACCCATTCGCGCTCGTTACTGTTGGCGAAAATATGCACCATAGGCTCCCCGGCATCTGGTAAAATTAACACCCAACTATCGTTAAATCGATGGCAAATCTTGACGCCATCGACTAACTCTAAGCTGTCAGTTGAATGGGTTTCCACCAAATGACGCATCAGGGCTCCTTTCACTGTCCAAGGGCAACGAACGGAGGTAGTTTTGTGTGCAACGCGGGGCATAGATTCGCGAATGGAGCCGAGACTTCGCTCCTGAATAGTCAGCATCTCGATCAGTTTAGCAATGCAGAACATAGCATCAAAACCCGGATGCAGTTGGGGGAAAATAAACCCCATTTCTCCCGAACCGCCCAAAACCACATTAGGATGATTCTGAGACGCTTCCATTAAAGCACTGGGATTAGCTTTGGTGCGAACTACTCTGCCATCGTGACGACGCGCAATTTGTTCTACAGCACTGGAAGCATGAACCGGTACCACTACCGTACTTCTGGGATTAGCAGTAAGCATCATATCCACCATTAAAGCGGTTAACATCTCGCCCCGAATTGGCATCCCAGATTCATCGACCAAAATCATTTGTTCCCCATTTGCAGATACCTGAACGCCAAAAGTAGCCTTGAGTGCTTCCACAACATGACCGAGTTGATGCAGTAAAGCTTCTCGTTCTGCTATGGATACGGCAGTTTGATTGAGACTGGCATTCAGAACTACAGCATCGCAGCCAAACTTTGCCAAAAGTTGCGGTAGCACAGCGCCAGAGACAGCATAAACATAATCAATTACGACTTTGGAATTGCTACAGCGAATTGCTTCTACATTAAGATGCTTCTCAAAGCTGGTACTGTAAATATCCATCACTTGGCTGGGATAAGCCATGTTACCGATTTCGTGAATTTGGGCTCGCCGCAAATCTTCTTTGAAATATGCCCCTTCTATTTTCTTCTCCTGAGCTTTGGAGATGTTGATGCCTTTGCCATCTAAAAATTCAATTAAAATATGATCGGCTCGGTCTGGGTGTATGCGGATATGAATACCACCGGCAACTGAGAGGGTAGGAATAAGCGTGCGAGCAATGGGAATCGATGTTGCTTCTAAGTTCTGAATGTTGACTCCCACGGACATCATACCGGCAATCATAGAACGGGAGACCATGCGGGAAATGCTGCGTTGATCGCGGGAAACAGCAACTTGAGAACCGGGTTTTAAAGTGGAGCCGTAAGCTGCTCCCAGTTTCACGGCAAATTCTGGGGTGATATCGATGTTAGCTAATCCAGAGACACCCCGTTGCCCGAATAAATTGCGGTGTGCTGTTTGACCCCAAATTAAATTGATGTTGAGGGTAGCGCCAGATTCAATTTGTTTGCTGGGCCAAACGCGGACGCCTGGGCTGATCAGGCTTTCTTCTCCTACAGTGGAAAGGGAACCGACTACGGCTGCTTCCAGGACGTGGGCGCGGCGGTCTACTCTGGTACCTCTGGCGATTACGCAGGCGCTGAGATGGGCTTCTTCGCCTACGATCGCTCCATTCCATATAATTGGGCGTTTGAGACTGGCGTCGGCACCGATCGTCACATTGTCACCTATGATGGTTCCAGCTTCAATTTGCACTCGCGGGCCAATGCGGCAGTTGTTACCGATCAGGACGGGGGCTTCTATTTCGGCGGAGGGGTCGATGTAGGTATTCTGGCCTACCCAAATTCGATTTCCTCTGGCTTTGGCAGATCTTTCTTCGTAGGCAAAGTCGAGTTTGACTTTGGAGTAAAGCCCATCGTATTGAGCTTCCCGATAGGCGTCGAGATGACCGACATCGCACCAATAGCCTTCGGCAATGTAGCCGTACATGGGGATGCCTTTGTTGAGGAGAAGGGGGAATAAATCTTTGGAAAAGTCGCTTTCTTGGCCGGCTGGTAGATAGTCTAGGACTTCTGGTTCTAGGATATAGGTGCCGGTGTTGACGGTATCGGAGAAGATTTCGCTTGTGGATGGTTTTTCTAAAAAACGGCTGATACGGTCTTCTTCGTCGGTGATGACCACACCAAATTCGATCGGATTGGGAACGCGGGTCAAAATTATCGTGGCTTTTGAGTGACGGCGTTTGTGAAAGTGAATGGCGGCTTTGAGGTCAAAGTCGGTGATGCTGTCGCCGCTGATCACTAAAAATGTTCTATCTAAAAGTTCGGCAATGTTTTTTACACAACCTGCTGTCCCCAACGGCTGGTCTTCTTCCACAGCATAGGTCATCTGGACGCCAAAGTCGCTGCCATCGTGGAAGTAGTCGCGGATAACGTCGGGTAAGTAGTGCAGGGTGGCAATCACTTCGGTGATGTGATGCCTTTTGAGTAAATTTATGATATGTTCTGCGATGGGTCGATTCAGGATCGGCACCATCGGTTTTGGCAGATCGCAAGTTAGCGGTCTCAGCCTAGTTCCAGATCCGCCAGCCATTAGCACTGCCCGCATAGTTCCTCCTGTTTCCACTTTTGCTTTGTCGTCTTGAATTCTTGGCGATCGGCTTGTCTACAGATCCCAGCCAGGGCTTAGCACTCCAGCTCCGGCGTCGTAAAAGGATGTCGCCCCTTTTTAATATTAAAGATTTGAATCGGCTAAGGTGATGGGGCAGAGGGGCAGCCCAAAGTCAAAAGTCAAAAGTCAAAAGTCAAAATTCAAAATTCCTCTTTTTCCCTCTTCCCGACGCCCGACGCCCTAGCCCTAGTCCCGACGCCCTAGCCCTTCTGACAACGACGGGCTGAGTAAACATAATTGAAATAAAGAGGGTATCCGCTGCAAGGAGAGTTTATGAATAGTTTAATTGTCATAGCATTACTGGTAACTTACGTAGGCGGGGTCTGGAAGTTCTGGACTGGCTTTGAGAAGACTAACTTCAACCGCAATTTGACGACTCGGCTATCTATGTCGATGTTGTGGCCATTTTTACTGGTTAACAAATCGTATCGTAAGAACTTTACCAAAGCTCTCAAGGGTTAATCGTTTTCTTGGCAGAGTGGGCTTTTGCAGTACCGAGTAGAATCAACTGAACGACTGTGGCTGATCGGTGGAACTACCGAAAGTATGCAGCTGGCAGCTGCGATCGCACAAGCTCAGCTGCCTTGCACTATTTCGGTAACTACGGAAACTGCGAGATCGCTCTATCCCGATGTGCCGATTTTGCGTGTCTGGGTGGGGCGTCTTTCCCCTTCGGAGATCGGGCAATTTTTGCTCGCCCAAAATATTGTGGCAGTACTTGATGCTTCTCATCCTTTTGCGGTGGAGATTTCTCAGAATGCGATCGCGGCTTGTTCCCAATTGCAAATCCCCTATCTGCGCTACGAACGCCCGCGTTTGCAGGGCGAGAATAATGCGATCGTCAATAGTAAACTGATTCAGTTAGATACTTTTGCTACGCTTGTGGCTGGGAATTATCTGGAAGGACAGCGAGTGCTGCTGACTGTCGGGTATAAAGCTTTACCTCTGTTTCGTCCTTGGCAAGAGCGATCGACTTTATTTACTAAGGTTTTACCTTCCAGTACTTCTATTGAAGCAGCAATAGCTGCTGGATTTACACCAGACCGAATTTTTGCTATGCGACCGCCAATTTCTGCCGATTTGGAAAAAGCTTTATGGCGTCATTGGCAGATTTCAATGGTAGTGACAAAAGCTTCCGGTGCTAGTGGCGGGGAAGATGTTAAGCGAAGCATAGCAGATGAATTAGGAGTAACTTTGGTAGTTATCGATCCGCCTGCGATCGAGTATCCGCAAGTTACTAGCGATTTGTCAGAGGCGATCGAGTTTTGTCAACAGAACGTAGACAAAATTTAACATACTTTATTTTTAGTCAGGAGAGCATCGCCCACGAATATTTAGCGGGCAATGCCCACCCTACAAGGTTTTACCAATCATATTGAAGCTCTCCAGTCTCAATTTTGTCTAAAACGAGTTTTCTGTACAATTCAAGTTCAGTCACCGTAACTTTTTTATCAGCATAGGTTGCCGCTCTAATATCATCAAGTTCTTTGCGAGAAATCTTGCCATCGGCTACGGCATTATTAATCACGGTTTTTAGTCGTTCTAGGTGCTGCTTTTCTTCCGGCGTCGGTTGTGCTACATTTGGGCGTTCAATTAACATGATGACCACCTCCTAAAGGTAGATTCTTATATGATGGATAATATTTCTCGAAAATTAAATAGTTCATTTATTTATTGAAGGGTAATTTTAATAACAAATTATGTAGTTTATCGCACTAAATAAATATTTGTAAAGTTTTTTATGAGTAAATTTAACATTTATAAAAAAATTGATATTTATCTTTGCGTTACTTTACTTGCAGATTTAGGGAAAATACACTCGTCCATGATTGCGTCAATTGTAAGCCTGAGCATTTGGCAAGTAAAGTACTTCTAATTTACTTCGCATTTTGAGTCATTACCCAATGCATAAAACCGGGAAATAAACGGTATACTTCTGTAGCAAGGAATGTAGGGCCAACAACTACTTCAGATCGTTTATTTTTAACAGCATCCCAAATCGCATTGGCTATATCTTCCGGTTTGCTTACCCACGATGATTCAAGTACCTTCTTGATCTGCTGACGGCGCGATTCTATTTCGGCTTCATCTTTACCTCGAAACATAGCGCGTTCCATAAAATCACTGTTGATAACTCCAGGATGTACGGCAGATACGTCGATGCCTTTAGGTGCGAGTTCCAAGCGAAGGGTTTCTGTTAACCCGGTGATTGCGTATTTGCTGGCACAATAGGCGGTCATTTGTGGCAGAGGCATTTTTCCGCCGAAGGAACCAACATTGACAATAGTGCCTGTGTTTCGCTCTAAAAAATGAGGCAAAATAGCATTAATTGTGTAAACGTATCCCCAAAAATTCGTGTCCATAATCTGCTGCCAATCACTCAGAGAAGTTCTTTCCATTGGCGCAGTGAGACAGATGCCTGCGTTGTTAATCAAAACATCGATATTTCCGAAATTTTCTAGAGCTTTGTTGACCAGCGTTTGTACTTGCTCGATATTTCCGACATCGGTAGAAACAGCTAAAGCAGAACGACCGAGGTTTTCAATTTCCTGCGCTACAACTTCTAATCTGTCTGCTTGACGTGCTGCTAGGACAACATCGTAACCTTGGCGAGCAAATAAAAGTGCTGTTGCTTTGCCACTGCCTTGAGAAGCGCCTGTAATGAGAAGGGTGGGAGCCATAATTTCTATTTCGGGTTTTGGAGTCTATGGGAAAACTAAATTTTAACTATTTTTTACCGCAGATGAAAGCAGATAAACGCAGATAAACGCAGATGTTTATCTCTGTTAATGTGGTTTTTGGGATAGGTTTTTAGTATGCTATTGCCATGCCATCGGCGCGTGGTTCGGAAGCGGCAATCAAAACTCTGTTTTGGCGTAAGATAATCTGACCTTTACCAAACAGTGCTACATCTTTGGTCACTCGAACTTCGTGGCCTTTTTCAGATAGCGCCTGTGCTATCTCCTGAGATACTGCTTGCTCTAAAAGTACTCTTTTTCCCGATACAAAGTGCCACCTGGGAGCATCTAAAGCTGCTTGCGGATTCATCCTATAATCGGCTAAATTTACTACTACTTGAAGATGTCCTTGGGGTTGCATTGGCCCTCCCATAACACCAAATGGCCCTAAAGGTTGACCGTTTTGGCTGAGAAATCCGGGAATAATTGTATGAAACGGACGTTTTGAGGGTGCAATTTGGTTGGGATGTCCTTCTTCTAAACTGAAAGCGATTCCCCGGTTATGCAATGCTACGCCAGTACCGGGGACGAGTATTCCGCTGCCAAATCCCTCGAAATTTGATTGGATGAAAGAAACCATTAATTCTGCATCACTTGCTGCTAAATAAACGGTTCCACCTTGAGGAAGTCCCGGTTCAGCTATAGGTATAGCTTTATCATTAATTAAGTTTCTCCGTTCGCCTGCATAAGCTTTGTCTAAAAGGTGTTCTGCGGCGAGTGTCATAAACCGAATGTCGGCAATATGACGGTGAACATCGGCAAATGCCAACTTCATTGCTTCGATTTGGAGATGATAGCTTTCGACTGATTCGCGGGGATATTTGGCAATATCGAAACCTTCTAAAATGTTTAAAGCTATTAAGGCAGCTATGCCTTGTCCGTTGGGGGGGATTTCCCAAACAGTTAAATCGCGATAATTTGTGGAAATTGGCTCTACCCAATCTGCTTGATGTTTGGCAAAATCATCTATGGTTAAAAACCCACCTGTATCGCTAGCAAAATTTGCTATTTGCTGGGCTATTTCTCCTCGATAAAAACTTTCGCCGCCAGAAGATGCGATCGCTCTCAGGGTCTTGGCGTGCCACTCACTTCCCCAAACTTCCCCCGCTTCTGGGGCGCGGTTGCCAGGAAAAAACACTTCTTTAAAATGTTGAAATTCCGGACGAGTGAGAGGAAGAAAGATGCTTTCGGCTCTTTTCCAAGCTTGTGCCGTTACTGGCGATACTGGAAACCCTTCCTCAGCATAGCGAATTGCTGGCGCAAATAACTGCTCGAAGGGCAATTTTCCCCAGCGTTCCCACAACTTTCTCCAAGCAGAAACCGCACCGGGAACTGTGACAGGTAACCATCCGGTAGATGGTACTTTATCCATGCCGTTAAATGCTTCTTTAGTGAGAGCTTGGGCGCTTTTTCCAGAAGCATTTAAACCGTGCAATTTGCCATCCCAAACTAGGGCGAAAGCGTCTCCACCGATGCCGTTGGAGGTGGGTTCGAGTACAGTAAGTGCGATCGCCATCGCCAATGCCGCATCTACTGCATTTCCTCCAGACATCAGCATTTCCATACCAGCTAAAGCAGCTAGGGGTTGACTTGTCGCCACCGCACCCCGCCGCCCCATAATCACCCGTCTTCCTGAAGGGTACGGATATTTTGTCAAGTTTCCTAGCTGCATTGTTAATTGGTGTTTGGTGATTGACTAAGGGAATTTCAAATTTTAGATTGCAGATTTAAAATGGATTTTAAAATTTGCAATCTGCAATTTTAAATCTGAAATTATGCAATACTATTTCCCGCCATAGTAAAAAGCAATTTCTTTCTCTTTGAGGGGTGCAAAGTCGGCGTCTATTAACATTTGGTTGAGTTCTGCTTGGGCAATGTGTTTAGCGCCGATGCGAACAATGCGCGATCGCATCGTATTCGATACACCGCTTCTTTGCCGTCCTGCTTCCAACCCCATCACCTGGCGATAGAGTTCCAGTTTGGCAAGCGGAATGGGGCTACCGTCAAAGTCTATTCCTTGGGCGATCGCTTCATCAATAGCATCTGCACCTGTGGTTGATTGGGAAGTTGATGTTTTTTCGGACGACATAACAACCTGCAAAAGTAAGAACAAGGTTATTTTACCAGGATGGGCAAATATGTAATTAGGCTGATGTCCGATATCGATTTAGAAATAAAACTTAACGTTTAGAGGTTGAAAAAAGTCTGTAGGGTGCGTCAAGCGTAACGCACTGAATTACTGAAAGTATGGAAAAGGAGGCAAACCTTTGACTGACGAACTGAAAAAAGGCGATCGCGTCGAGTGGAAAACCTCTCAAGGTACTACCACTGGCGAGGTGAAGGAAAAACTTACTTCTGCGACCGATATTAAAGGACACCATGTTGCTGCGTCAGAAGATAACCCGGAATATCTGGTAGAAAGCGATAAATCTGGAAAAGAGGCTGCTCACAAACCACAATCTTTGCAAAAAATCAAGGGTAATAAGAAGTAAAAAGACAAAAGTAAAAGGACTCTTTATTTTCCATGTTTGTCTTTTTACTTTTACCTTGGAAAATTTTACGTATTTTTGTGGGTTTGGCATGGGATACGCCAATTTCACGAAATATGCAATTTTTGCGTCCCTTCCAAAATTTCATGACAAAGCTGTGCTAGCAGAGAATTATATAAATAAAGCTTATATAACTTTCGGTAAGATCTGCTCCCTCATGGAAAATACTTTTTAACAAAAAAATAAACCAAAATAAGGTTAAAAAATAATAAAAAAGATATAAGCTCAGTTTTTGATTGCTATAGTAAGTATTGATATCTATCTAAAGAAATAATCATAGTTAAGAGGTTAGTATGGAACAGGAGAAAAATTTGACGATGATAGGTACCGATCGTACAAATTTAAACAACACTCCTCTCTCAGCTATCCAGACTGCCAAAGCCCAAAGTGCTGTACTTGATTACCATTTTACCGTACCTTTAGGGAATCCTGGATGGGGAAATGTCGGCGGTTGTTTTAGTGTTGATAGTTCATCCTTAACGGGAATAGGTTACGAAACCGTGGGAATAGCTTCTGGAGCTTGGCGTTTTTTTAGTACTGATGAGTCATCAACTTGGTTAGACGGTGGTGGAAGTTTGACGAATGGAATCGTAAACTTTTCCAATGGAAAATTGAGCGGTATTGAAGTCAGCGGTGAAAGTGAGATATGTGACTGGGGTTTATTAAAATGGAGCTTTTGCGATAATAGTTTCACCGCTCGTTGGGAGAATTTAGCCTGGGATGCAATCGGCGAAATCACTTACGAAGGTGGCATAGTGCAACGAGACTTACTTCCTGCAATACGCTCACCAATAACATTTGCTGGATTGAGTTTTATTGCAGGTAGTTTAGTTGGGATCGATTTAAATAATAAGCGTAATTGCTTGATGCCAGATAGGGATTCTAAGTGTGAGAGATGTCCTCAGTTTCAAAAGTTTTTGGATGGCTCGAATAATCAGGTATAAAGTTTGGGGCAATTTTTGAGGAATATTTATTTACCAGTAAGTCACGAACTGAAGAGTGCGGTTAAAGCTAATGCGATCGCAAGCAATTTAATTAGCGCAGAATAACCGATTTTTCAAGAGGATTACTCATGCGGAAAACCGCTCAAGGATTCGGCTGCAACCGTGGTAAAAATAAATAAACAAACAGGTAAAGTGTTTCGTACCGACATCTCTGGGCAACGTTTTTACCCCAAGCCGCAGAAAAATGAATTCAACGAATAATATAGTGCCACAATTAGGTTTAGTTTGCATTACCGCTTCTGACAAAGTGCGGTATCGTGCTTTGACGCGCAAACGGCTGTTGCAATTAGCACCCGAAGAACAGGTACGGGTGTTGCGGGAGTTGTATACTGACAATTCGATCCGGCTGAATGCGGCGATCGCATTTTGCAATTTCCACAACATTCGCTTGTATCGCGTTACCTCTGCGCTATTTCCATTTGCGGACGAACCTGTAGGCGAAGGGGTACTAAGTGAATTTGCGGAGAAATTGCAAAAAACGGGAGCGACTGCTACCGAACTTGGGATCAGAATAGTGATTCACCCAGACCAATTTGTCGTGCTAAGTTCGGATAAACCGGAAGTAATCGAAAATAGCATTAAGATTCTCAGCACTCACGCCCGGATTTTGGATATGCTGGGGTTGGCGCGATCGCCTTGGACGGTTATGGAAATACACGGAGGAAAGAGCGATCGATCGGAACGTCTGATTAATGTTATCCGCAATTTACCGGAGGGTATTCGCTCCAGATTAGCATTAGAAAACGACGAATACGCTTACAGCGCCTCTGAAATTCTCGAAATTTGTCGCGCCACAGGCGTCCCGATGGTATTTGACGCTCACCACCATATTATTCACGAAAAACTGGATAGTTACGATCATCCCAGCGTTGCTGAAATGTTAGCAGCAGCGCGGACAACTTGGCCTCATCCTGAATGGCAACTCGTACATATTTCTAATGGATGCGAATCTTTTAACGACCCACACCACAGCGATTTGATTGCTGTAATGCCGAGTTCCTATCACAACGCGCCTTCGATAGAAGTTGAGGCTAAGCTGAAAGAGAAAGCGATTGAGAAACTGCGTGCAGAATGGTTATCAGGGAAATAACAAAAGAAAGAATAGATGCGCTCTTAGATGCTTCCGATCTCGGTCAATCTGGCTTGGAATTGATTATTCAATCTCTTGAATATAAATCAAAATAAATTATATTATGTCCGCTAGCATCGGTAGTTTAAGAATGCTCTTGAGGATTGTCTGCACTGAATCGGGGGTTAAATTTTAACCACAGATGAAGACAGATAAACACAGATGAACACAGATATGATATTGTGTCTGGTTGCATCTGTATTGTCAGACTGATGCGAGAGCTTATCTGTGGGAGAGCGGGGGTTAAATTTTTACCGCAGATAAAGACAGATAAACGCAGATAAACGCAGATAAGAAAGCGATTTTTTTACGCAAACGATGCTACGGGATATGATATGAAACTCAATTTTATTGTGATGGTAACATTATTGGTGGAAGCTGTTTTCAGCCGAAGAATCACCGCACTTTTAGGGCGCTGAGTGTCAAAATGCCCCCTCTCTGTTGCGGGAGGGGGCTAGGGGTTGGAGTTCTCTTGGGCTTTTTCAAGAAGTAAGTGTATTCAAATTGCTTGAATCCACTCGCGGACTTCGTATTCTGTCCAAATACCGTTTTGCCAATAGGGATCGGCTTCAATCAACTGACGTACAGTAGCTTCATCTGGTGCTTCGTAGATACCGAAAACTTTGCTCAAATCTTTGGTAGGGCCAATAGTAACCAAAACACCAGATTCTTTTTGGGCGGCGAGTCCATCTAAATGAGCTTGGCGATAAGGTGCCCGTTTTTCCAGAACATCTTCGCAATAACTTCCCCACAGCACGTACTTTGGCATGGCTCGATTTTGGATTTTGGATTTTGGATTTTAGATTTTAGATTTTGGATTGAGTATACAATCTAAAATCTAAAATTAATTAACTTCTGAGAGTGACGTTGAACTTGTCGCGTAGGGCTTCGCGAACTTTTCCGTGAACGGATTCGACATCTTCATCGGTGAGAGTGCGATCGCTCGCTCGATAAATTAAGCGAAATGCCAAACTGCGTTGTCCCGGCGGCACATTTTCACCCTTATATTCATCAAACAATTCCACCGACTCCAACAAATCCCCAGCAACTTTAGTCATTTCCCTTTCTATTTCGGCAACATACACTTGTGATGGTGCGAAGAAAGCGATATCGCGATCGGATGCGGGGAAAGAAGAATAAGGATGAAACGTGGGAATAAAGTTTTCATCCCGATCCAAATAATCCAACAACACATCCAAATCCAAATCAAAAACGTAGACTGCATCTGGCAAATCCCGTTCTTTCCGCAACTGGGGATGGAGTTGGCCAAAAGTGCCCAAACGATCGCCCTGCAACCACAAAGAAGCAGTACGTCCCGGATGCAAACGCTCATCGCGTCGGTCTGGTTGATACTCTACCTTCAAACCCAATCGCTGAAACACATTGTCCAGCACACCCTTTGCCTCATACCAACTCATCGGTTCTTCGCGACCGGAACGAGTCCACTTACCGAGAGTGGGATCGCCACCAATGATACCGGCTACCGAGTCTGCTTCCATCAATCCATCTTCTTCTTGCCAGAAGATGCGACCGATTTCAAACCCGTTCAGGGGGCCATTTTTCTGTTCGAGATTGTATTGAAAGGCATCGATCAGTCCCGATATGAGATCTTTTCGCAAAGCCGAATATTCAGAGAACATGGGATTGCGAATGATAATTTTTGTATCTGCTTCCGGTTTGACCACAGAGTAATGCACTAATTCCGTCAATCCCGCTGCCCGCAAAGCTTCTCGCAGCTTCCGAGTTAGTTGCTGGTCAACGGAAATATAGCCGGCTTCTGTCTCTGCGGGCAAATCATCGCAGAAGTTGTCGTAACCGTACAAACGGGCAATTTCTTCAATTAAATCGATTTCCCGCTCTAAATCGCGATAGCGATAGGGGGGTACGGTTACCGTCCAGACTTTCTCAGCAGCAGCGGGAGTGACTTGACAACCGAGTGCTGTCAGGATGCGTTCGATATCCGGCGCTTGCAGTTCCCCAACATCTTCTCCCAAATCGATCGGCCCTAAAATCTGGTTTACCCGTTCCAGACGCAGTTCGATCGATCGCGTCCAAGCAGACTGATTCGGTCTGGCGTCCGCTATTTCTCGAACTACAGGTAAACCGCCTGCCAATTCTGCGATCATCCCGATAGCGCGACGACAGGCAATTTCTAATTCTGCCTGATTGACGCCCCTTTCATAACGGGCCGAAGCTTCAGTCCGCAAACCTTGACTGCGCCCAGAACGGCGAATCGCCATCATATCGAATAGGGCAGCTTCCAGAAGTATATTTTGAGTGCCTTCGTGGACTTCGGTTTCTTCACCGCCCATAACCCCTGCGAGGGCGACAGGCTTATCGTTAGCTGTAATGAGGAGCGTTTGGGGTTGTAGCGTGCGCGTCTGCCCATCCAAAGTTTTGAGGGATTCACCTTGTTGAGCGAAGCGGACGCCAATCGCGAGCGAATTTTTACCTGCAACAACTTGTAAACGATCGCGATCGAAAGCGTGCAGCGGTTGACCCCATTCTAATAGTATGTAGTTAGTTATATCGACTACATTGTTAATAGGTCTCACACCAGATAATTGCAAACGTCTTTGCAGCCATTGTGGAGAAGGGCCAATTTTAACTTGTTCGATTACTGTTCCTATGTAAGCAGGACAAGCTTGAGGCTCCTCAACTTTCAGCATCAGGCCAGTGCCTTTAGCTGCGATCGACACCTCTTGAGCTTCTGGTAATTTTAGAGTTGCCCCAGCGAGCGCCGCCACCTCCCGCGCTATGCCTACCATACTCAAAGCATCAGCTCTATTAGCAGTTGCTGTGATATCTAAGATTGCATCATCCAAACCCAGCAGAGGCCGAACGTCGCTGCCCAGTTCCAGGTTATCTTCATCGTCAAAACTATGAATGCCAGAAGATTCTTTTGCCAGACCGAGCTCGGAGAGGGAGCAGATCATCCCCTCCGAGCGAACACCCCGCAGTTTCGTAGGCCGAATTTTCAGGTCGATGTTGGGCAGATAAGTGCCAGGAGTAGCTACAGCTACATACAAAGAAGCGCGGACATTGGCGGCTCCGCAGACAATATTCAGAGGTGCAGCAGCGCCGATATCGACTTCGCAAACTCTGAGCTTATCGGCGTTGGGGTGGGGTTGACAGCTCAGCACTTTTCCGACAACCACCCCATCAGCCCAAGTGCGCCGATCTTCGATATCTTCTACTTCAAACCCAGCCATTGTCAGCGTATGGGCCAACTCTTCTGGGGTCATCGTGAAATCAACCAGTTCCCGCAGCCAGTTCAGAGAGATACGCATTTGCAAGAACGCCTTTACATATGTCAGACTGACTATTTTACCAGGGGTGTAGGGTATTGGGGCATAGGGGCCTCGGCTCCTGGCAAAGAGGAACTTCAAAGGAGAAACTAGAGACAAGAGGTTAGAGACAAAGGCGTCGGGCGTCGGGGTTAGGGGCCAGGCAAAAGGGAAAAGGGAAAAGGGAGGAATTTTGACTTTTGACTTTTGACTTCCCCCACTCCCCCACTCCCCCACTCCCCCACTCTCCCACTCTCCCTGTTCGCTTTCCCAGTTCGCTAGGGCACTCTAAATTATAGATGAGTTAAATTGTTAGGCAATTTTATGGTGGTAAATATTCGGGTATTCACGAACACTTTACATACTGCTAGTGTTTGTTTATCAACTCTTTAAAATATTTTTTGCACAAATACCACTGTATTTGTCCGTTTAAGCCCGGATAATGAAAGAAGGGCACCTCTAGACCGCCGATTAATCCTGAAGCGAGTGACGCTGAATGAGCTATTGCTTAAATCCAGCCTGTCCCAATCCAGAAAACCCCGACCTCGCAGACGTGTGTCAGGCGTGTGGAACCAATCTGCGACTGCGCGATCGCTACCGCGCAACAAAACCATTGGGGCAAGGTGGCTTCGGGGCAACGTTTTTAGCCTTAGACGAAATGTTACCCGGTCAGCCCAGCTGCGTGATCAAGCAACTGCGGCCAACGGCCACCGCACCTCACGTTTTCCAGATGGCACGGGAGTTGTTTGAGCGCGAGGCCAAAACGCTCGGTAAAATTGGTAACCATCCCCAAGTACCGCGACTGCTCGATTACTTTGAAGACCAGCAACAATTTTATCTGGTTCAAGAGTATGTTTCCGGCGCAACCTTACAGCGGGAAGTAAAGCAGAACGGCCCATTTAGCGAGGAGGGAGTCAAACAATTCTTGAGCGAACTCCTGCCAGTATTGCAGTACATCCACAGCCACCAAGTAATTCACCGGGACATCAAACCGGCGAACTTAATTCGTCGCCAACAAGACAAAAAACTGGTACTGATCGATTTTGGGGCAGTGAAGAACCAGGTAAACCAAGCCGCTTCGAGCGCTTCAGAGCAAACAGCCCTAACAGCTTATGCGATCGGTACTCCCGGTTTTGCCCCACCAGAGCAGATGGCCATGCGCCCGGTTTATGCCAGCGACATCTACGCTCTGGGAGTCACCTGCATTTATCTGCTGACTGCCAAATCTCCCAAAGACTTGGATTACAATCCATCCACCGGCGAGATGCTGTGGGAAAAACACATCCGGGTCAGCCCCCACTTTGTCGAAGTTCTCAAAAAAATGCTGGAGGTATCAGTTCGACACCGCTATCAGTCAGCGAATGAAGTCCTCAGAGCCCTAGAGCTGGAACCTTATATGGATAGCTTAGCTCAGGGTCTGATCGTTCCCCCCTCTGGTGTCTCCCAGCCGCCTCCTAGCAAGTTCGGGCCAATTTCCAGCGGTTCGGCGGGAGCGTCAGGTGGAGCGGCTGGGTCGGGGTCGGTTTCCCGTGCGGCAATGGCGATTCGCGCTCGACGAACTAGACTGGAGGGAACCGATATAAACTCAGGCATAGCAGGGAATCGGAGCGGTATGGGCAGAACCGGCGGAAATACAGTACAGAGTAGCGGTTCGACTGGAAATAAAAGCAAAGTGCCCCGCAAGCTGGATGCCCAAGAAGTACAATCATCCTATAACAAGGGCAGACGCGATTTCGCACAGCAAAATCTCAGCTTGCTCAACCTGCAAAAAGCTAATTTGTCGGAAGCAATTTTCCATCAGGCAAGGTTGAACAAAACAAACCTCCAAGGAGCTAATTTGTTCCATGCCGATTTTGGCAGAGCGAGTTTAAATTACGCCATTTTGCGGGATGCAAATTTAGGTAGGGCTTATTTGAGCTATGCAGACTTAGAAGGTGCTGACTTGCGGGGAGCTGACCTAAGTTACGCCCATTTAAGCAATGCTAATCTCAGAGGCGCAAACCTCTGTGGAGCAAATCTTACAGGTGCCAGAATAACAGAAGAGCAGTTGGCTACGGCAAAGACAAACTGGATGACAGTGCGACCTAGCGGTAAAAGAGGCTTGTGGTAAGGTTGTCAGTTGTCAGTTGTCAGTTTTGCGGATAACTAATGACCGGGACTAACGATCGATGACCAAGACAGCACTTATCACAGGAATTACAGGCCAAGATGGCTATTACCTCAGCCGATCGCTCTTGGAAAAAGGATATCGCGTCGTGGGATTGTTGCTACCGCAACGCCAAACTAATCTAGCAAAACTGGGTTCTCTTGCCGATCGGGTAGAAATTTACGCTGTAGACCTCACAGATTGTGGGGCTCTTGAGGATGCGGTGGCACAATTGCAGCCCCAAGAAATTTATAATTTGGCGGCTCCCAGTTTCGTACCGGATTCGTGGAACGATCCCCTGGGAACGCTGGATTTGGTCACGGGAACGGCAACGCGATTGTTGGCCGCAGTACGCAAAGCGGGACTCGCGACTCGCTTTTATCAAGCTAGCAGTTCGGAGATGTTTGGTGATGTAGATCGATCGCCCCAAGACGAACAAACGCCCTTTCGTCCGATGAATCCCTACGCAGCGGCAAAATTACACGCTCATTGGACTATGGTGCATCACCGCCAGCACTACGGTTTGTTTGCTTGTAGCGGTATTTTATACAATCACGAGTCGCCCCGACGCCCGCCTCAATTTGTCACTCGTAAGGTATGTTTGGCCGCAGCAGCAATAAAATTAGGGTTGAGCGACACAATTGAAATGGGCAATCTGGATGCTAAACGCGACTGGGGTTATGCTGGAGATTATGTAGAAGCAATGTGGCGGATGCTGCAAGTTGATGTACCGGAGGAATACGTAATTGGCACCGGTGAGCTACATAGCGTTCGGGAACTGGTGGCTACCGCCTTTGAGTGCGTGGGACTGGACTGGAATCGCTATGTCGCGGTACAACCAAAGTTATTCCGACAGGACGAACATTTTCAATTAGTTGCCAACCCAGCCAAAGCCAAAAATAACTTGAAATGGGAGCCTGAAGTTAGCTTTGAAGCTCTTATAGAAAAAATGGTTTTGAAAGATTTGGAACGATTGAAAAATGGCAAGATATCGCCTGCTACTTTCAGTAAATAGATATTAGCCAAGTCAAGAACTCACCGTCAACCCTAACGGGTATGACGGGAGCTTGAAAAAGCTCGCTCCTTGACCAGACTAAGTGCTTCGCGCACTACGTTATTCAACTCAAGAAACCTACAGATGCGTGCCAGTTTGTAGCTCTTTCGTACAGCTTTAAACAGGTGTAACGAGTTAAACCAGTGAGTTGTACCCAACAAGGTTGAATAACATTGTCGAGGCAAACTTTACCAGTAATGAGAGGTGCAGTAATGCGCGTTTTCGTATTAGACAAAAGCTTAAATCCTCTTGACCCTTGCCATCCAGCAAGAGCAAGAGAACTATTACATAAAGGGAGGGCTAAAGTATATAAGCGCTATCCATTCACAATAATTCTGCCAGATAGAGTTGTTGAAGATTCAGTCACTCATCCTCACCGAATCAAAATCGACCCAGGTTCTAAAACGACTGGCATTGCTGTTGTTCAAGAACAAACAGGGCGAGTAACCAAAGGCTTAGAAATTGCACACAGAGGGCAACAGATTAAAGATGCGCTTGAGTCTAGGCGGTCTTTAAGAAGAGGTCGTCGTAACCGTAAGACCCGTTACCGCAAGCCTCGTTTCTTAAACAGAACCCGTAAACAGGGTTGGCTACCACCATCTCTTGAGAGTCGCATCGCCAACATTGAAACCTGGGTTAGACGAATCACGAAACTTTGCCCAGTCACCGCAATTTCTCAAGAGTTAGTCCGGTTTGATTTGCAGCAAATACAGAATCCTGAAATTAGCGGGTTAGAGTACCAACGAGGTGAACTATTTGGCTTTGAGGTGAGGGAATATCTACTTCAGAAATGGGATAGAAAGTGTGCTTACTGCGGCGGAAAAAACGTTCCATTCGAGATTGAACATATCCTTGCCAGGAGCAAAGGTGGTTCTAATCGAATTAGTAACCTTTGTCTTAGCTGCCATTCCTGCAACCAAGCCAAGGGAAATAAATCTATTGAGGAGTTTCTTCAGCAGAAACCCGAAGTTCTCAAACGAGTTTTAGCTCAAGCGAAAACACCCCTACTAGATGCAGCAGCAGTTAATGCTACCCGATGGGAATTATACAGAAGGCTTCAAGCAACTGGTTTGCCTGTAGAGGCAGCTTCTGGAGGCCGGACTAAGTTTAATCGCAAGACTAGAGGGATTGAAAAATCTCATTGGACTGATGCGGCTTGTGTTGGCGAATCTACTCCTGAAAAACTATTACTAAAAGGTGTTAAACCTTTAATTGTTAAAGCCAAGGGACACGGGACTCGTCAACGTTGTCGTCCCGATCAATACGGATTCCCCAAAGCTCATGCTCCAAAGCGTCAGTTTTTCCAAGGATTTCAAACTGGCGACATTGTTAAGGCTGATATTTTGTCGGGTAAGTATGCAGGGAAATATACAGGTCGTATTGCTATTCGTTTTAGACCAAGTTTTGTCCTTCAACTACCTGCTCAAAAGTTTGATGTACACCCCAAATACTTGAAAACCATTCATAAGGCTGACGGCTATGAATATCAACAACTTTGAGAGTAAGGAAACGCTCGCACTCAATTTTAATGCTGGCGGTAATTCCCCTCCCGTTATACCCTATCGGGTTAGCGGTCGGGGAATTGCCGCACCTCAGATGGAAAAACAATTATTCAACACGGGTAATAATTATTCCCAGTCTTCAACCAAGATTCCGGACTGAGACTCGAGACAAAAAGTTTTTTTATAAATTTTTTACCGCAGATATCCACAGATGAACGCAGATGAACGCAGATGAACGAAAATGTAAATTTATATGGGGAAAAGAGGATTTTTAGGATAGGCTCTCAGCCTGATGCCAAAACCAGCTATGTGTTCGTTTTACTAGAAATTTTTGCTGCTGAGGGTGGGATTCAATCTTACGTTAAAGATATTTGGCGGGCTTATCTGGCAATACCAGATCGAGAGCCAGCAGAAGTATTTTTATTGCGGGATGTAGCAGGATCGTATAATCCTTTTGAGACGAAGAATTTTAAATTTCATTACTGCAAAACTTTCCACCCGATGCTAGGGCGAATTAGGCTGAGTGCTTCCTTACTTGCGTGTCTGTGGGGGCAGCGTCCCAGTCATGTTTTTTGCGGTCACATTAATCTAGCTCCTCTGGTGCAAGTGCTGTGCCAACGATTTGAGATTCCCTATACTATTTTGACTTACGGTAAAGAGGTGTGGGAGCCGCTACCGCCACAATATGAAAGGGCGCTCAAACAAGCAGCTAGAATATGGACGATCAGCCGTTACAGTCGCGATCGCCTTTGCTCTTCCAATACGATCGATCCCATGCAAGTGCAAATTTTACCTTGTTGCGTTGATGGGGATGCCTTTACCCCCGGCCCCAAACCAAAGGCATTGGTGCAGCGGTACGGTCTAGAAGGCGCTAAGGTGTTAATGACGGTGGCGCGATTGTGGTCTGGAGATATCTACAAGGGTGTGGACGTTACCATTCGATCGTTGCCTGCGATCGCCAAGATTGTTCCAAATGTGAAATATTTAGTTATCGGTCGCGGGGACGATCGACCGCGTTTGGCCCAACTAGCCGAAGATCTGGGTGTGGCCGATCGCGTTGTGTTTGCCGGTTTTGTACCTACAGAAGATTTGGTAGAACACTATCGCGTTGCCGATGCTTACATCATGCCTTCTCAGGAAGGATTTGGTATTGTGTACCTGGAGGCGATGGCTTGCGGCATTCCCGTACTATCCGGTGACGCAGATGGATCGGCTGACCCTTTGCAAGACGGACGTTTGGGCTGGCGAGTCCCTCATCGCGATCCAAAGGCGGTGGCGGCAGCTTGCATTCAAATTCTCACAGGTGACGATCGCCGCTGCGATGGCCAATGGTTGCGAGAGCAATCTCTGGCCTATTTCGGCAGGGATGCTTTGGCGCAGCGTTTAAAAGAACTGCTGGACAAAGCTAGGTAAGTCAAAAGTCAAAAGTCAAAAGTCAAAATTCTTTTGAGTACTTTTGACTTTTGACTTTTGACTTTTCTAACCCCTATCCCCTTCTAAGAACTCGCTATGCTAGAGGCAGACCAAGATGAGATGCAAAAGATGGGCATCAGAACCTCTCAATTCAATCTTTCAGGCTTTGGCTGTGCGATCGCTCTGCTGGTAATGTTTTGGTTACTGGGTGCTGTTGGGCTGGGCTGGTTAGTAAAGTCTTTTGTGATTTTGGTAATCCTTATCCTCATGGCACCGGTAATAGCGTTGATGGCGTTCCTTGGGTTTCAGTGGTGGCTGCAACGCAACCTGGTAGAGGATAAATGTCCCGTGTGCGGCTATCAATTGACAGGCTTGAATCAAACTCAAATACAGTGCCCCAGCTGTGGCGAACCTCTCCTAGTGGCGTCAGGCCATTTGACGCGGATCGCGCCTCCCGGCACCATTGATGTCCAAGCGGTTGAGGTTTCAGCTAAACAAATTGAAGATTAAAAGCTTAGCGCGATCGGCTGGCTGTACCCCTATTGCGGATAGCGGTCAGATCGCCCAAGCTCAAACTCACGTGTTATAGCAAATCGCGTGATATCATACGCAATAAAATTCTTTGAGTAAACCTTCTCGCCAATTGTTGCGCTAGGTTATACCAAGTTTTTGCCTGACAAGCAGATTTCCGGTTGCTTTCTGTAGTAGGGTTAGCAAGTAAAAAAAATATGTTTATCAAAATGAATTTCAAACCGAACTATAAAAAATCAATTAATAATGGGATTTGATTTAGCCGAATAGCGAAGGCTCAACAAATATACACAGAGAATTTAAAATTTTAAGCAATTATTTGATGGTTATCCCCATGCTGAAAAAAGGCACCAATTCATCCGAGATGTCTTGGCAAAAAAGATTTCGTAAACTGCCACTCGGCGTTCGTCGCTGCGGTGCCTGGGTTGTAGAAGTTTCGTTGATTGTAGCTAGTGGGGCAGTTCCCTTCAGCATAGGATTATATGCAAAGGAACACCAAGCCCAGGAAGCAGTGCCGCTCAACCCGGTGCTGGTAAAAACTCAGGAAACGATCTCGCAAACTCTTTCTTTACCGATTTATCAAAAGAATCGACAGGTCGCACCCCTGACCAACTTCTTTTGGACGACGGCGCTGGTAACGCCGTTGCTCGTGACTGGCTGGCAACTTTACAAACTGGGAGTGAGGGGCCAAACTCTGCCCAAACAGTGGTTTGGTGTTCGGGTAGTGACGGGAGAAGACCATTCCCCAGGTGTGGGGAGAGTTATGTTGCGGGAAGGTTTGGGTCGATGGGGTTTGTCGGCGGGAATTGCCTTTGCTATCTGGCGCTACATCGGTGCGTATCCAGATTTGGGGGTATTGACGGGGTTAGTTGGGTTGGTTTTACTCGGAGATGGACTGAGCGCAAAGATCGATCGCCGAGGCCGATCGCTGCATGACACAATAGCAGGAACCAGGGTTGTCGATGCAGGTGAAGACGATCGAACTCTACCCGGTTCTTTTCCGGCATCACCGCCACGGTGGCTGCTTCAGAGGCAGAGTAAAGTGACAGCAACAACTGGGGAAGTAGGCGCAAGACAGAGGGAGAAATTATTTCCTGTCTTCAAGTGGGTACGTCAACACCCTCGTTTCACCGTGCTGATCTTGTTTCTATTCAGCATGGTAGTTATGGCAGGTCTTTTAGTAGGAGCGTATATTTATCTTCAAATTCGGGCTGAGCGCTGGATATTGGTACAGCAGAAAAATGACTTATTTATCGCTCTCAGCAAACAGATAAGCGCTAATTCCAACGGGACGCTGGCAGAGAAACAAGCAGCAATTTCGGCTGCGGCTGCGCTCGAAGACGACCCACGAGTTGTCAGGTTATTAGTTGATTTGCTGGCTCAAGAAAAAGAGCCAAAAGTAATCGAAACAATTCAGCAAGTGTTAGTGAGAATTGGCCTAGATGCTTTGCCAGAATTGCAACGTTTGAATCAGACTTTAGCTAAAGAGTTGGATGCTCTACTGATTAGCGAAGCTCAAAAAGAAGAAACAGGAAAAGCAGCAGACTCATCGAAAAAATTAGTACCGCCGCTAGGAAAAAATGAGTTGACCGATGCGGAAATTTCAAACAATCCGTTAGCGTTAGTGCAGCTGCGCCTGCGGGCAACTCAGGAAGCGATCGTTAAAATTCTCAGCATCAAAAATAATCCCGGTACGGTCAAAGATCTCAGTCGAACAGTACTGGGTCAAACATTAGGTGCGGCTCCTTTCGATCTGGTACTGGACAAAATCGACGTATCCGGAATTAATTTTCAAGGATCGAGCTTAGCTGGCGGCAGTTTCCAAGGGACTCGCTTCAGCAGCGCCGGTAAAGACGATCGTTTAGGAACATTTGATGATTTAATTGCTGATTTGAGCAGTACAGATCTGAGGCAAGCTAACTTGACTGGTGCGGTTTTAAGCTACGTTTCATTAGAAAATGCCAATCTGATTCGCGCCACTCTAGATCGAGCAAATTTATTTGAGGCACGCTTAACAGGTGCTAACCTTGGCAGCGCCAAATTGATTGGTGCTTCTTTAGAGAAAGCAGTGTTAGAAAAGGCTAGTTTAACAGGTGCAGATCTCACGGAAGCCAATCTATCCCAAGCAAATCTGCATCGCGCTAGTTTGACTAGAGTAGGTGCAATGGGAGCGCAATTGCAGTTGGCCAATTTGACTGAATCTGATTGGCGAGAAGCAGATCTTTCAGTTGCTAATTTCAATCGTGCCATACTCAAAAATGCCAACCTTGGCTCTACCCGACTTAAGGGTACTAATTTTAACGGTACGCAACTACAAAATGCCAGCTTCCGCAATGCCGATTTGAGTATGGCGGATTTCCGAGACGCGAATTTAGAGGGAGCGGATTTTCAGGGAGCTATTTTTCTTGCTCCCAAGCAACCTGTGGTAGGAGATCAATTCATTCAAACCCCAAATATTGCCACTGGCCCTCGGATTAAGGGTGTTGATTTCAGCAAGGTTAAAAATTTAGATTCCGATCAGATAAGTTATATTTGCGAGAATGGTGGACGTCATCCTCGCTGTCAATAATATACTATTGGGGAGATTCTCAAATCATGAGTTCTCATCTCGATCCACAAGTTCGGTACTGGGGGATGTGGTGTCATCTCTCCGGTCTTGTCTGTACGCTGTGGCCAATGTTTATCCTTAGTGTGCCCCCGATTTCTTCTCTTGGCTGCGGAATAGAAATGCACTTTAGGATATTTTCTATGCTTATATAAGCGTTTCGATCGCAGCGGGACATATTTCCTGCGGAAAGGGGAGAAACGAACTACCGTTTTCTACACATTGAACCATACAATAACTATGCTACCGGACTTGATAAAGTGGGTTTATGGTGTTACTGAATTGGTGTTTTAGTTTTTTAATTTCGGCGATGAACTAAAGTTGTGGTGGCTTGGTCTGTGGGTACTAACAAGACTTGGCTGATATTAACGTGAGATGGTCTAGTGGCGCAGAAAAATACTACATCAGCTACATCATCTGGAGTTAGGGGTGTTAGTCCTTGATAAACTTTTTTCGCTCGTTCTGTATCGCCGTGAAATCTCACTTCGCTGAATTCCGTTTCAACTAAACCTGGGTCTACACAAGTAACTCGTACTGGCGTTCCCAAGAGGTCTTGTTTTAACCCTTCAGAAATTGCTCGTACTGCTGCTTTGGAACCGCAGTAAACATTGCCACCTGGGTAAGTTTGATAAGCTGCAATCGAACCGATATTTACGACATGACCTTTACCGCGATCGATCATTCCCGGTACTACGTAGCGGGTGACGTAGAGCAAACCTTTGATATTAGTATCGATCATTTCTTCCCAGTCTTGGAATGAGCCTTCTTGAAGTTTGTTTAAACCTCGACTGAGACCGGCGTTGTTAATCAAAATATCTATATTAGACCAAGGTTCTGGAAGAGATTGTAAAGATGATTCGACTTGAGTGCGATCGCACACATCTAGCTGTAACAAATGAATTGAGGCGGAAAATTCTTTGCCGAGTCGATCTGCCAACTCCTCCAACCTTTCAAAGCGCCGCGCTGCCAAAATTAATTTGGCACCTGCTTGTGCAAAAATTTTGGCACAAGATGCACCAATACCGCTACTTGCACCCGTAATCAGAACAATTTGGTTTTGAAGAGAAAGCATTGTCAGTGAAGTTTAGATTTTCGATTGTTCATTTTTGATTGGTAGGTTGGATTTCGCTACTTTCAACCCAACCTACAGTTATAGCTTTTGACTTTTGACTTTTGACTTTTGACCTAACTTCCAGAACTAGAGGAGGGACGGTTGGGAGATACGTTTCTGCCAGTGCCATTGACAACAGGTAAACGTTGTGTATAGACAGTCATACCATCGGCTCGGATCAAAACGGTTGAAATCCAGTATTTACCTTCCTGGGCGGGTGCGCGACCCACCTTAAAAATACCGCCTGCATCCAATCCTTCTAACTCGATCGGACTGTTGTTAATATATTTATCCGCTTTGACGGGTTCTTGCAAAGCTGTTCCCACCAGCAAATCATCACCTAGCGGCTCTTTGACTATCACATCAAGGTTATATTCCTGATTTGTACGGACTTGTGCGGGTAATCTAACATCAAGTGTGGGTGGCTTTTGACCGGAGGCGAGCTGAGTTTGTTCGCTGAGAATTTCTTGGCTGACAATTTTTTGGTTTTCAAAGCCTTGGCGCGATCGAATTGTCGAGTTAAAAGTCCAGTCTCTTCCTTGTACTGGCTGAGTACCGGTAATTTTAGTGACTGTTTCTGCGACAATCCTGCCGCCTTGAGATTCCCAAGATACAAGTTCCGTGCGGTAATTAAGCTGGGGGTAGAGCTGCCAGAGTTGGGTAAGCGTTTTTTCCATACTCTGACGATTTAAGCCATCGGAATGGGTAAAATTCGGACTGAAGAACTGCATGACAGCCTGAACGTTGCGGCTATTGGCGGCGGCATCTATTTGGGATATGGCGTTTTTCAATTCGGGGGGTGCGGTGTCGGGAGTCGCTGCGCGGGCGCTTGTCCACCCAGTCGATAAGCTCAGCGTTAGCAGAACAAGTAGAGGAAAATGTTGGGAAATGCCTTTGAGTAAATTTAGAGGGTGACGCATCGGTAATATTTTGAGAGTTGGTGATTCGATCGCTTTTATTTAATTGATGCTAACTGACAAACAGAATTTGGATCGACAAGTGGCTTCCCCAGAAGGATCGCCCAAGGCGTCGCCGCGACTGCTAATTGCTGCCAGCGGTACTGGCGGACATCTATTTCCGGCTCTAGCTGTGGCAGAACAATTGCCAGATTACCAAATTGAGTGGCTGGGTGTTCCGAATCGACTAGAAAAACAGCTGGTTCCTTCTCAGTATCCTCTGAATACGATCGCTCTGGAAGGATTCCAGCAACGTTTTGGTTTGGGTACGCTGCGAATTGTGGCTCGTTTCGCCAATTCTATTCTTGTTTGTAGGAAACTGCTAAAACAGGGAAATTTTAACGGCGTTTTTACTACGGGTGGGTATATTGCGGCACCGGCGATTATTGCGGCGCGATCGCTCGGTTTGCCTGCCATTCTCCACGAAGCTAATGCTTTGCCTGGAAAAGTGACTCGATTTTTGAGTCCTTTATGCAGCACTGTGGCTGTGGGGTTTGAAGTGGCGGCGAAATACTTAAAACGCGCTAAGACAATTTATACTAATACGCCCGTGCGATCGCAATTCCTTTCGCCGCAAAAGCTAGATCTGCCGATTCCGGAGAACGTCCCTCTAATTGTAGTGTTTGGTGGCTCTCAGGGTGCAGTTGCACTTAACCAGCTGGTGCGGGAATGCGCTAGTACTTGGTTTGATGCTGGTGCTTGGGTTGTCCACCAAACGGGAGATAAAGATCCAGATGCCGCGACGCTTGAGCATCCGCAGTATATCCAAGTGCCATTTTATGACAATATGGCTGGACTGCTGCAACGCGCTAATTTAGCAATTAGTCGCGCTGGTGCCGGTTCGCTGACAGAATTGGCGGTAACGGGAACGCCTGCAATTTTGATTCCTTATCCTTTTGCGGCAGAAGATCATCAATTTTTCAATGCGTCTGTGTTTAAAGATGCAGGTGCGGGATTGATATTTCGGCAATCGGAACTTACGGCAGAGGTGTTGAAAGGGGAGGTTTTGAGTTTGTTGCAAGCACCGGATAAATTGCAAAAAATGGCCGATGCTGCTGCTAGTTTGGCAGTAAAAGATAGTGCCGATCGCTTGGCAAATTTAGTGCGGCAATTGATTAATTAGCAATTTTGACCTAAATATTGTAGAGACGTTTCATGAAACGTCTCTACAGGCGATTGCGAGAAAGGGGGTCATCGAAGCGGTTTGGGATTATATCGTGTCCGGTTGCATCGAGAGTACATGAGTGATGCGAAAAATTGTCTGCTGGAATCGAGGGTTAAATTTTAACCGCAGATGTAGACAGATGAACGCAGATAAACGCAGATAAGAGAGCGATTTTTTGAGGCAATCGATGTTACCGGACATGATATCAGCTATTTGCTTGAGGTAGAGATTGACGGTTTGCCAGGAGATCGAGAACAACTTGTAAAGCGCAAGCTAAAGCAACTAACACCATCAATACAATTGGTGAAAGATTTATGCCACCGATCGCGAGAATTAAAATAAAAGCGGCAGATCCGATGCGATAGGCGGCTAAAATTTTACCCCGATGCTTTGTTCCCACAATACAGGTAATCAGGTGGATGACGGCAAGGGAAATTAAGCAAATTGCGACAGCACCGCAGATCAGCCATCGTTCCGGAGATGGTAGTGCGATCGCTTTTTTGCTAGATACAATGATGTGTTCTACTCCGACACCAGTCGCTGCAATGCCGATCGCCAGGGGTAAATGAGAATAAAGCCATGTTAGACTGATCCCCATTTTGCCAGCTGCCATTCCTCGCAGGGGAGAACCATCAACGCTGTCAAAGTAAATCCACCACAAGCTAAAAGCGATACTCATAGCCAGCAAAGCGACGCCAGCAGATAAAATACCCCATTGCAATTGGGCGACTGCTCTGACTACACTTATGACTGCTTCACCCAAGACAATGATAGTAAATAGCCCGACTCTTTCGGGTACGTGGGAAAATGAAGGGGGTATTTTGGCAACTAATTTTCCTGCTGTTAGAGGGGTACCGAAATCGATAATTAGTGCCAATATCCAAAGTGCAAATCGCCAAGGAGGTGGAACAAAAATTGACAGCAGCCAAATTGCAACGGCGAGTGAAAAGCCTCTGGCGTACCAATTTGTCAAATTACGGGCGATGGCGACATGGTATCCAGCGATGAGATACTGGACAATCAAAATACCTCTCACGGTTATGTAGGATAAAGCAAAGCCATCTGAATTTTCGTTTAAGCCGTGATGGACGTTGACTGCTAAAACTGCGATCGCTACCATTTGCAGCAGTGTCAGCAGTCGGTGTCCTAAGTCGTCGGTGTCGAAGCGAGTGGCGTAAAAAGTTGCCCCCACCCAAGACCACCAAATTGGCACGAATAGCAGCACATAGCACAAAAAGCCCGATACGGAAAGGTGTCCGTCCAAATAATGCGCTACTTCTGCGATCGCTGCTACAAAGACTAGATCGTAAAATAATTCCAGCCAAGTAGCGCGGCGTTCCTCTTCCTCTTCTTCAAGAGTACGCAGGCGGGGAGGTTGCCAAAAACCTTTTGTCATCCCAGGATCTCCGAAGTATTTCTGGTTTCAATATATATTTAGCTGAAAATTGGACTTTATAGTGGAAAAATTAACAGTTTCAAAGCACGGGAATTTCAATCCAGAATTCTGCACCTTTTCCCGGTTCCGATTCACAACGCAGCACACCGCCATGCTTTTCCACCACAATTTGATAGCCGATCGATAAACCCAGTCCCGTACCTTTTCCGACAGGCTTAGTGGTGAAAAAAGGGTCAAATAGTCGTTTTTTTACTTCAGGCGTCATTCCGGGGCCATTATCAGCAATTTTAATGATAACTCGCTGAGGATAATCTACAATTGTAGTAGTAATTTTTATCCGACTGGGGTAACTTTTAATTTCGGCCTTAGAGCGCTGGGCATTATAACTATCTAAGGCATCAATAGCATTAGCGATGATATTCATAAATACCTGATTTAGCTGTCCGGCATAGCACTCTACCAATGGGAGTTTGCCATATTCTTTAATCACTTCAATGGCGGGATGCTCTGGTTTCGCTTTCAGACGATTTTGTAATATTAACAGCGTGTTATCAATGCCCTCGTGAATATCAACCTCCTTCATATCCGCTTCATCGAACCGAGAGAAATTCCGCAAGCTCAGGACAATTTGACGAATGCGATCGGCACCCATTTTCATCGAAGCAAGTATTTTAGGCAAATCTTCGACAAGAAAATCTATATCGCTGTCTTCAATATGCTCTTGAATTTCCCGATCGGGGTGGGGATAATGTTGTTGGTATAAGCGCACGAGTTCCAACAAAACTTGCACGTATTCATCAATGTGAGTTAGGTTGCCGTAGATAAAGTTAACTGGGTTGTTAATTTCATGGGCTACTCCCGCGACCAATTGACCGAGACTCGACATTTTTTCAGTTTGAATGAGTTGAACTTGAGCTTTTTGGAGTGCGTCTAGTGTTTGCTGTAGCTGTTCGGCTTTCTCGCGTTCCCGCAGTTCTGATTCGCGCAAGGCATCAAGAGCTTGTTTGCGATCGGTAATATCGTTATTAATTTCTAACATGGCAAAGATTTGGCCAAATTCATCTTTTTGTAAAGTCCAACGACTGGCAACGGTGATTTCTTCCCCATTTCGTTTAGTGTGAATTAACTCGCCCTCCCAATAACCGTCCTGTAGCAATAAAGCCATAATTTCTTCCAGAGGTTGCGGAAAAATTGTTTGCAATAATGAATGAATATAGTTACCCAAAGACTCAGCTTTTGACCAACCATATAACCGTTCGTAACCTTGATTCCAATAAATAATTTTATCGTCAAGATATCGAATTATAATGCTGTCATTAGCTAGATCCAGCATTTCCATATTTTGCTGCAACTTTTGTAGGGTTTCGCCCAATTGTTTGGCTTGTGCTGTACGTTCCTGTACGAGATATTCGACCTGGAAGGTATAACGCAAGGACATCATTATATAAATTGTTAAAAATATAGTTAACAGTAAACTGCTCGCCAAAGTTAATCCCGTTCTCCAGTAACTCTTGATGGCAATATATCCCGGTGCTGGAACGATCGCGATCGACCACTGACGATCGGCAAATTTGAGGCTACGGCTACAGAAAACAAAGTTATTCCAGCAAAGCGATTTATCAGCAATCTTTATAGGTACTTCGTGGCTGGTATCTGTGACGATTTCTCGATTTTTTGATTGGTAAAATGCTAGGAAGCGATCGCTAGCAGGAGCCGTCTCATCAAAAAGATAAAAATTGAAGCGATCTAACTCTAATCCCGGTAAAGCAACTTTGACAATATCAGCTATTTCAAAAACAGCAGTAACAACTCCTTCAAAGTTTTCCCGACGAGATTGCAGGTTGTTAACAGAAGTACCATTCCGGTAGACTGGTTGAAATGTTAAAAAGCCGAGTTTTCTGGTTGTAAAGATTTTAATTCGTCCGGTACTACTCATCGTTGCTGTATCGCGTGCCTTTTCCAAAGCAGCGCGACGTATGGGATCGGAAGCTAGATCGAAGCCGATGGCTGGATTCTGCCTATTTGAGGAACTTACATAGGTGATGGGGAAATATTCTGGGCGCTCTCCCGCTCTGACCATCTGGCCTTGGTCTCCGCTTTCTGTAATCTGGAAGTTGGGATAACCTTCCGTTTGCACTGCTTGCTCGAAAGCTTGTCGTTCGCCTGCCAATACCCGCTGCGACCAATTAAATCCCAGGATGCTGGGATACTTTGCCAGGAAATCTTCCACAAAAATTTTAAATTCCTGCCGATCGACTTTTCCAGATGCTGCATACAACTTGCCAGTTGCTTGCAGCATTCCCAAATTGGTGTCTATACTTTGCTGCAAGGCAGTTGCCAGCTTGTCTGCTTGGTTTTTAAACTGAGCTTTTTGGTTTTCTGTTTCCCATTTCCCCACAGTTAGGCTAGCGACAAGGGATAAAAAAATACCCGCGCACAGCATCAGCAACGCTGGAGTGTAATGGCGCTTTTTAGGTAAAGCCATATAGTATGAACTTAGCCTTTGGCTAGTAGTGCTGTTATTTGAAAAGTAGATGGTTTCCTATCGGAGGCGATCGGCTTTGGGCCACTAGACCAGATGCGAATTTCGATCGCAGCTGGCACCATGTAAGAAGGCCGATGCCCTTAAGTGATTGCTACCCTGATATTAAGTAATATTTTCATCAATTGAGAAGCAATGGATGAAATCAGTGGGCCATCATGCCAGTACGCAACGAGTTCGTTGAGATTCATTAGACATCTCCTTCAAAAGAATCTCAGAGACAGGCAGGATGCCTATCCCACAAGAATTTTTGGAGATGTCTATTGAGCAAAGTAAAGCTAAATAAGAGATTGCTTTGTGGCGATCGTGACAAGATTGGGTTAAAAATCATATATAAGTCTGAAAAAAGTAAGGTAAGCATTGCCCACCTTACTTTTAAGGATGCTACGCTTTAAAAGTCAACACGGGTTTCAGACGCGCCACTACACCAACCAAACCAGCTGCAATTTGAACATCAATTACTGGCTGAATTGGCTTATAAGCTGCGGGTGCTTCTTCGATTCTGCGTTCCTCCCGCAGAGTGATGCAATCTACACCAGTTAAACCCAAAGCCTCCTCACTTTTATCTGCACCTTCACGATTGAGATCGAAACGCGATCGCACTCTTCCCGCACCATGAGAAGCAGAAGAAAGAAATTCAGAATTTCCTTTCCCAATCAGCAGATAAGAAGTTGTTCCCATCGAACCGGGAATAATTACTGGTTGTTGCGGATGCGCGGGACAAGCACCTTTACGAATTACCCAACGATTACCTTCAAAAAGAGTAATATTGTGAGGTAAATCGTAAACTAAAGGTGCTGCCAAATCTCCATAAACTTCCCGCAATCGCAAACGCAATAATTCTGCCAATAAAAGACGATTGATAAAACCGTAATTGGCAGCAGTTGCTTCTGCTTGCAGATATTCCCTGACTAGGTTGGGATTGGCTGTTACGGAAAGAGGAAAAAGGCGATAATCGGGATATTTGAGATGTTTTGGCCATGCAGATTGTGCGCGATCGCGCCACATTCCCCCAATATATTTGCCCACATTGCGAGAACCGGAATGGATCGTAAAAGCGAGTTGTCCTTGACGCACACCCCAAACGAAAGCAGTCGCCTTGTCTTCGATTTCTTCTACTACCTGAATTTCGACAAAATGGTTGCCTCCTCCAATGGTAGCCAATCCACCATCGCGCACGATTCCGGTGTCGGGAACGAGTTCTTCTGGTGCCCATTTCCAGTCACCATTCATCGAACCGCCCAAATATACCCGGTCAATTTCATCCGCCAATTGATGTAAATTTGACTTAACGATGCTACCCGTAGGCGCATCCAACATCGCATCCAACCAACCCGGAATTCCGTACTGAAAAAGAGCGCGACTGGTTTTAGCTGTCATGGCGACATCGCGAGTACCGAAGAAGTAATCGCCTTTCATCAATTGCACAAAGCGATCGCGTTTTTGCAGGAACTTCTCCAGCGACAAATCCGCAACGTGCAATCGCATTCCGCAGTTGATATCAGAACCGACAGCAGCGGGAATAACCATCCCTTCTGTTTGCACGATCGAGCCTATAGCAACTCCAGCATCACCGGGATGAAAGTCTGGCGTTGCACAGCACTTGCACACAAAACCGCCTGCGGGATGGCGAATTTGTGCCAGATTTGCTAACTGCTTGAGTGCTTTTGCTTCTACAGGAAAACCTTCCGGGAGAAGGATTTCCGCAGTTTTGGCAGAGGTATTTGTAGGACAGGCATCTTGCCTGTCAAACTCAGAGGAATCCTTGAGGCGAACAGAGTAAGTGCGATCGTTGTAAGTTACATCTAGCCCCTGTTTAGCCAAAGCTTGAAGGAGGCGTTTGAAATTTTTCGGCTGCTGCATATATAAATAGTGTGTTGCAGGTCGAAGGCGACCCGAATCGAGTGAAGAGATTAGGTGACTTTGGTTCAGCAGCCGCAGTCTGGTTTCTTTATATTAAATCATCTTTGTTTGGGATAATTCCCGATCGCGATCGATCTAAAAAATCTATGAGTCTGATTCGTTCTCTTGTGCTGCTACAGGCTTTGCTTTCCCCAAGCGATAAGCTGTCAGGGGACTGTTGCGGATGTCTAGACAGCTAAAATTTAACAACAGAGGCTAGTTCATCATTGCTAAACAGCGTTGCAATCAATTCCAGCTTAGCACGCGCCAAAATTATCATGGTTTCTTTTTCAAAGTTTTCACATGAGGATAATTGAGAATCTTTTCGTCTGCGGTCAACAATGAGCAGTCGTAACTTCTCGCAGTAGCAACAATTATTTGATCGGCTGGATCGCGATGAAAACTACCGGGTAACTGCGTTGAATCCAAGGCAATACGCCATGTAAGGTCTAGCAGGCAAATACCGGGGTACGCCAAAGCTTGCTCAAACCACTCTTCAATTGAACAAGGTAATCTTAGTCGGTTGTATTCCACCAACTTCGCAACTTCCCAGCAGGAAATGATGCTGATACCAAGACCATCAGCCTCATATTCATTTATCCATCCGAGATGATCTTCTGTTAATCGAGCATCGCTATGAATCCACCAAACCCAAATATGTGTGTCTAGAACTATCATTCCAAAACGCTCCAATCTTCCTCTGCAACAGGTGCGGTTGGATTGTCATAAAGTATAGGCGTACCCCGTAAAGGGTAAAGATTTTCTGTACTTAACTTTGCAATCCGTGCCAAAACGATTACCTCTACTGAATCGCCAGCATAGAAAGGTAAATCGTTGAGTGTGAGTGTTCCGTCCTGAGTTAGGGTAGCCTTGACGCGATGGGCGTTCATTGCTAGTGCCTCCATTAAGTTTTGTCAAGCATTATTATATGCCGATAACAGGTTGTCCATCTACTTGAATTTTATTGTAGTATATCGTAGTATAAATATTATTGCCGCACAAGTGGCAACTATCTTTTCATCGCTCTAGCAAGGAGCAAGTCTATGATTCCCCTCAAAAACATACGCAACATCGGAATTTCTGCTCACATCGATTCTGGTAAGACAACTTTATCGGAGCGCATCCTTTTCTACACTGGCAGAATCCACAAAATTGAGGAGGTGCGTGGCAACGGAGATGGTGCCACGATGGACTTTATGGAGCTAGAGCGTCAGAAGGGTATTACGATTACTTCTGCCGCTACAACTTGCATTTGGAACGATACCCAAATCAACTTGATCGATACTCCGGGTCACGTAGATTTCACCATAGAAGTTGAGCGTGCTTTGCGCGTTCTCGATGGTGCAATTATGGTGCTTTGTGCTGTTGCTGGCGTGCAGTCGCAGTCTATTACGGTAGACCGACAAATGAAACGCTATCGAGTACCGCGCATTGCTTTTATTAACAAAATGGATCGTTTGGGTGCAGATCCATTTCGCGTTGTCCAAGCGCTGAAAGATAAGCTGAATTTGAATGCTTTACTGCTTCAGTATCCCATTGGCAGCGAGGATAAGTTTGCTGGTGTCATCGATTTAATTGAGATGACGGCGAACTATTTTGAAGGAGAAAAAGGAGAAGATAGAGTTGTTCGACCTATTCCCGAAAACCTGCAAGCAGAAGCGACAATAGCTAGGGAAAAAATGCTCGATCGCCTTTCCATGTTTTCCGAACAAATGATGGCGAAACTGCTGATGGAGGAAGAAGTTCCTCAAGAGATGATTTGGGAAACGATTCGACAGGCAACATTAAGTCTTGAGCTAACACCCGTTTTGTTAGGTTCTGCCTTCAAAAACAAAGGCGTGCAGAATTTGCTGGATGCTGTAACTCTCTACTTGCCATCACCGATCGATCGGGAAGTAGTGAAAGCGTTTGATGTCAAAACAGAGGAAAAAATCAATGTTTACGCTGACAGAGATGGGCCTGTTGTGGCGCTAGCTTTCAAAATTGCCGATGACGAACAATCGGGACAATTAACTTACACGCGCATCTATTCCGGAACGCTGCGGAAGGGAGAACGCATCCGCAATACCCGCACGAACAAATCCATTTCTGTAGGACGGTTTGTGCGAATGCACGCCGACAAACGCGAAAATATCGAAGTTGCCGCAACGGGTGATATCGTAGCATTAGTTGGTGTTGATTGCGCTTCTGGCGATACCTTCTGTTCGGAAGGAATAAATGTTTCTTTAGAAGGGATGTTTGTTCCCGATCCGGTGATTACTTTGGCAGTTACGCCGAAGCACAAAGAAGATAGCGATCGCGTCTCGAAAGCACTCAACCGTTTTATGCGCGAAGATCCGACTTTCCGCGTCAGCATCGATGCGGAATCTAAGGAAACTTTGATTTCGGGAATGGGTGAATTGCACCTAGAAATCTACATCGAACGCATCAAGCGGGAATACAAAGCGGAAGTTTATGTTGGCGATCCGGCGGTAGCTTATCGCGAAACGATTTCGCAAACAGGAACTTTCGATTATTTACTGAGAAAGCAGACAGGTGGTTCCGGTCAATTCGCTCATGTAATTGGTAAAATCGAACCTTGCCAAGAAACATTTGCGTTCGAGAGTAAAGTCGTCGGCGGTGCAATTCCGAAAGAATTTATCCCCGCTTGCGAGAAAGGTTTCCGCGATGCAATTAACAGCGGACTTTTAATCGGTTATCCGGTAACTGGGGTAAAGGTAATTCTAGAACACGGTAGTTACCACAGGGAAGATTCTTCGGAATTAGCTTTTCGATCGGCTGCTCATTTTGCCTTTGAGCAAGCATTCCGAAAAGCTCATCCGATTATCCTCGAACCGATTATGCTGGTGGAAGTGGAAACACCAAACGAGTATCTCGGACGAGTGCAGGGAGATATTTCTTCTCGTCGCGGTTTGTTGTTAGGTTCGGAGACAATGCAAGGATATTCTGTTATCCGTGCAGAAGTTCCGCTGAAGGAAATGTTCGGTTATTCGACAGATTTGCGATCGAACACTTCCGGACAAGCTAGCTTCGCAATGGAGTTTGCAGAATATCGGCAAGTTCCAGCTAGTTTGCAACAGCAACTGGTTGCACATGGCGCGAGATGACCTCTCCCCCAACCTTTAAAAGAGCGAGGAGAGGGGAAAAAAGAAACCCGGTTTCTTGAAGAAACCGGGTTTCTGGACTCAACGATGCAATCCTGATGCAGAGGATAGTTATGGTACAAAAAAATACTCTGAAAGAACGTATTGAAAAGATTATAGGAGCGTGTCCTAATGCGGAAAATGATTATCTTGAAGCAACTGATTGGTTATACGATATAGATGCCGATAAAATAGATAAAATTATAGCTGATTTTGAAATCAAGTACGAAAATGTGTTAAAAGAATGTATTCAAATAATTGGCGATCCGACCTACAACGAAAAAACGAATCGATCGCTAATTGATGAATGGTATCCAGAAGCAATTAGAATCTCTTGCTGGGAAATGAGCGATCGGCTTTTTTATCTCTCTCTTGAACAGCACGATACTGAAACGCCTGTTAGTATTTTAATTGCTTGTAAGATACCCTAGTTCGTCAGTTTAGTAATTACTAATTATGGATATGGTTGAGAATAATTTAACGAGTTGGGATTTTATCAGCTATGACAAAATTCCTGAGACTCCAAAACAATGGAATCTCACGGAATCGAATTATCGAGCTTTTAAGAAAACCGATTGGGTGGTAACAGAAAAGATTCACGGCGCTAATTTTGCGATCGTCACCGATGGCGAGAATGTTCGCTTTGCCAAAAGGAAAGAATTTTTGCCGCCAAATGAAGATTTTTTTGGCTTTAAATCCCTGGAAAGTCAATTAGTCGATCGAGTTAAAGAAATTTTCAGGATTATCCAGGTAGAAAATTCGGAATCGGCGATCGTTTTTGTTTATGGTGAACTATTCGGTGGAGAATATCCTCACCCAGAAGTTTCTCCCGTTCCCAACGTGCAAGCAGTTCAAACTGGCATTTATTATTCCCCCAAAATTGAATACTGTGCTTTCGATATTGCTGTTGGAGAATTTGGCAATCCATCTGCACGCAATTACATGGATTATCATAAAGCAATTAAAATTTGCGATCGCGTAGGGATGATGTGCGCTCAACCGTTGTTTGTTGGCAAATACGAGTCAGCCATTACCTATAATATAGAATTCGATTCTACTATACCTGCCTTGTTAGGATTACCCAAGTTACGATCGCAAAACAAGGCAGAAGGTGTGGTGATTAAACCTATCCAATCAATTTATTTGCAAACTCCGAAAGGAATAATTCGACCGATACTGAAGAGAAAGATAGCAGAATTCGCCGAAGATAGCCGATTTCACCAAGCAAGAAAATGGAATCATCAGATAAACGCAACTACCAACCAAACGTTGAGTTTAGAAACTGAATTAGAGCAGGAAATACTGGCACTGATAACGGAAAACAGGTTGAATAATGCCATCTCAAAAATTGGTAGACTTGACGGACGCGAAATAAAAAATAAACAGATGCTTCTGCAATCGTTTATAAATGATGTCCTGGAAAGCTTCAATGAAGATTATGCAGACATTTTCAACACTATTAACGACCGAGAAAAACAAAAAATCATAGAAAAATTAAATCGAGAGGCGCAAAGATTGGTTGATAATTACTTTCGTAAATAAGCAAATGCGGCTTGTCCATCAGGGGAAAAGGAAATCTCTGCTTTCGATACGGTTTATTGTTGAGCTTGTAGAGCGTGCCAGGATACCTAGTTAAGCGTGTAAAAATACTGACAAAGAAATATTTTGTGATTCAACAAATTGGCGATCGCTCACTATTAGCGTCATCAAATAAACGTTATTAAACTTTACTTGAACATCATCGCCGTTGCGTACCGGATTATCTTACTGTAATTTGTAGAACGTTTATATACTCAAATCGACATCTCGTAATTTTACAGAGGTTAAAAATGTCAATTGTAAAGCGGTGTTTGGCAGAGTTTATAGGCACGTTTTGGCTGGTTTTTGGTGGTTGTGGTAGCGCCGTGCTAGCAGCAACCTTTGTAGCAGATGCGGCAAAAATAAGTCCCGAAATATCATTTCCGTTAGGTATTGGATTAGTTGGCGTTTCCCTAGCATTTGGTTTGACAGTGCTGACGATGGCTTGTGCGATCGGTCACATCTCTGGCTGCCACCTAAATCCGGCTGTTTCCTTGGGATTGTGGGCAGGTAAACGCTTTCCCACTAACGATTTATTCCCCTACATTGGAGCGCAAGTGTTTGGAGCGATACTTGGTGCGGCGATTCTGTACGCGATCGCAACTGGCAAACCAGGATTTGACATCGGCGGATTTGCATCTAATGGCTATGGAGATCATTCTCCAGGTAAATATTCCTTACTAGCTTGTTTCCTGACAGAATTTGTTCTCACCTTTATCTTTTTACTTGTCATTTTGGGTTCTACCGATCGCCGTGCGCCGCAAGGTGTTGCTCCGATTGCGATCGGTTTGGCGCTAACCTTGATTCATTTAATTAGCATTCCCGTTACCAATACATCAGTAAATCCTGCGCGTAGCACCGGGCCCGCGCTTTTCGTAGGCGACTGGGCGATCGGGGAACTTTGGCTGTTTTGGGTAGCACCAATTTTAGGAGCATTAGCGGCAGGATTTTTATACTCAAAAGTGTTTGCCGAACCATTACTAGAAAGGAAAGATTGAGCAGACGAGGAAAAGATTTTTTCTAGTTTTAAATAAGTTTATTAAGGTGGGAATTACCCGCCTTACTTTTATTTTAAGCCTATCACTGATATAAACGCGAAGCCTATTTCGTCTTCAATTTTTCTAATTTTTGTCTAATCAATTGGCTATTACAACTCTTCAATTGTCACTAACCCGCCCTCAGTAAACTGCACTACAAGTTCATGTGCCTCCAGCAAGGCTGTTCCCAGTAATGGTCGCCTTCCTGTAGCAATTACATAAACTTCCCTCTCTTCCCCATTCCAGATAACAACTGCTTCATGGACTGGCAATAAAACCTGGCTATTGTCTGCTAAGTTTGCCGGGAGATCGTATATGAAAGGGAACCTCAATAATGAAACTGCTTCTGGGGGCAAACAAAGATGTCCAGTAAATCCTGTATCGATGACAAATTCAATCGGTATAGTTGAGCCATTGTAGAGCAAAAACGTCAACGTTACGGTTGCGTGTCTATCAGTCACGATACCAGAAATCACTTGTAAACACGCTCCATAACTCCACCGAATGACACCGCTACATTGTATCCAATGCGGATGCCGAAGAGACGAGCATTTGGATGTTTTTCGCTGAGTTTGCGGGCTGCTTTTAACCCAGTTTCATCAATTTCGTAGTCTCCTGATTCAAAGTCGATGATGACCATTTTGCCGATGTTTTCATCCACTTCCACTTGTTGACGGATGCTATTTTCGTACAATTGTTTTGCACGTTTCGCCACTTCTTCACGGCTGAGGAGGATTGTTTGCATAAGGTAAGTTCCGATCGCTACAGTAATTTTTACGAACTATTTTATCATATCTTACGGCTAACCAGAGTGGATATTGCGTACCTTATGAGTTTCGTAGCGACTGTCTTAAAATTCAAGCAAGCGATCGCACTTTTTTTGTATTGCTTAAAACACTGGTGGCTAGCTCGCTCTCAGGTAAGCTATAATTATGCAGAGTTTCTGGAGTCTGACAATGAAAACCTATAGCTTTGATGCCGTTTTGGAATTAGTGGAAGAAATGTCGGATGAAGAACAGATGGTTCTAATCGATTTGATCGGGCAACGACTAAAGGAAAAACGGAGAGATGAGATCGCTCTCAATATTGTTAGTGCTGAAGAAGAGTATTTGAATGGACAAGTATTCCGAGGCACAGTAAATGATATAATGGCGGAATTAAAACGATGAGAACTCTTGTCTTAACGTCTTCTTTCAAACGAGGTTTCAAATCGTTAATTCGCCAACAACCTGAAATGGAGGAAAAAATAGCTGCGCGATTAGAACTATTAGTAAACGATCCATTTCATCCGTCACTTAAGACTCATAAGCTGAAAGGTAAGCTATCTGGTGCATGGGCTTGTACTGTAGAGTACGACTGTCGAATAGTATTCAATTTCAAGAAATATTCAGATTCAGATGTTGAAGAAATCCTTTTAATTGATATTGGTAGCCATGACGAAGTTTATTGAGTTCATTATTTAAACAAAGGACGTAACTTTCTCCTCATTGAGGAGAATATAGAATTACTCTAAATCAATAAGCGATCGCTCTTTTTTTTGGGTAGGGGTGCGATCGCTCTCCTTCCAATCATCACATTGTTATGCTGGAAATAGATAAGATTGTGATTGGAAATAGATGTTGGGTTTCCTTGGTTTAAACTAAGCTAAAAGGAAGGGAGATCGCACTAATGGCTATTACAACTCTTCAATTGTTACCAGACCGCCTTCAGTGAACTGTACTACAAGTTCATGTTCCTCTAGCAACGCAGTTCCCAGTAAAGGTCTTCGCCCTGTCGCAAGTACCCGAACTTCTCTTTCTTCTCCATTCCATATCACAACTGCTTCATGGACTGGCAATAAAACCTCGCTGTTGTCTGCTAAGTTTGCGGGGAGATCGTATATGAAAGGGAACCTCAATAATGAAACCGCTTCTGGGGGCAAGCAAAGATGTCCAGTAAATCCTGTATCGATGACAAATTCGATCGGTATAGTTGAGCCGTTGGGGACGATAAATGTCAATGTGACGGTTGCGTGTCTATCAGTCACGATGCCAGAAATCACTTGTAAACACGCTCCATAACACCACCGAATGATACAGCTACATTGTATCCAATGCGAATGCCAAAAAGACGAGCATTTGGATGTTTTTTGCTAAGTTTGCGTGCTGCTTTTAAGCCAGTTTCATCTACTTCGTAGTCTCCTGATTCAAAGTCGATGATGACCATTTTGCCGATGTTCTCATCCACTTCCACTTGTTGACGGATGCTATTTTCGTACAATTGTTTTGCACGTTTCGCCACTTCTTCACGGCTGAGAAGGATTGTTTGCATAAGGTAAGTTCCGATCGCGACAGTGATTTTTACGAACTATTTTATCATATCTAACGGCTAAACAGGGTGGATATTGCTTACCTTATGAGTTTCGTAGCGGCTGACTTAAAATTCAAGCAAGCGATCGAGTCCCACGCACGGAAGAAAACATTGTAAACATCTTTGCTTTGCGGTATAATAAAAAAACTTATCCAGCGCAGTATTTAATTATGTCCGCTAAAGATATCTTTCACAATACAGTGCGATCGGCTTTGGAGAAAGATGGATGGACAATTACCAATGAGCCACTTTTTTTACAACCCAGTCAGGAAGTTACAATGAAGGTGGATTTGGGAGCGCAAAAGTTATTGTCGGCAGAAAAGGGGAATCAAAAAATAGCTGTAGAAGTAAAAAGTTTTATTGGTCTATCGGCAATCTCGGAATTTCATACGGCTGTCGGTCAATTTCTGAACTATCAGGTAGCGCTAGATAAACTGGAACCAGAACGGATACTATATTTAGCTATACCAACAGATATTTATCAAGATTTTTTTAATGATTCATTTGTGCAAGAAGTGATTCAACGATATCAAATTAAGTTGCTGGTCTTTCATGTTCGGAAACAGGAGATAGTGCTATGGAAAAATTAGATTATCGTCAATTAGTTAAAAAAGTCATAGAGAAACACGCAAGCGAGCAATCGAAAGCAGATGCAAATAAGGCTTACATTGTTTTTGATACGGAACGCGATCGCTATTTGTTACTTTATGTGGGATGGCGAGATGAAGAACGACAGCATGGGTGTCCAATTCATGTCGATATTCAAGATGGCAAAATTTGGATTCAGCGAGATTTTACGGAAGAAGGAATTGCTAATGAATTGGCAGAAATGGGTGTCCCAAAAACAGATATTGTCTTGGGATTTCGCTCGCCTTATGTTCGACAATTCACGGAGTTTGCTGTGAGGTAATTTGAATGAGGTATTGGGTGAAAATAGCGATCGCACTACCAAAAAAAAGTGCGATCGCTCTCCTGCCAATCATCGCATTCTTATACTGGAAATAGATAAGATTGTGAGGGGAAAAAGAGGTTGGGTTTACTTGCGTTAAACTAAGCTACAAGGAAAGGCGATCGTACTCAGTTAACTTAAGGAAGCAAAAGTTATTCCCTTACTTCTGAACCAATCTAAATAAGAACTCATCTGTATCTTGGCAATTCCATGTCAATAGGGGCTGTCTATTTCTTTGCCAATCATCGGAGTTACTACCTTGCACATGAATACATTTTCCATGAAAAGTTTTCATTTTGTAATATCCAGAACCAGCTGGTTCAAACTTAAAGAGGAACTCATCTGTATCTTGGCAACTCCACGTCCATAAAGGCTGTCTGTCTTGTGTCCACTCCTCTGAACTGCTACCTTTCACATGAATACATTTTCCGTGGAAAGTTCTCAATTTGTAGTAGCCATTCCGAGCGGGTATAAGCGAGAATAGGAACTCATCTGTATTTTGGCAATCCCATGTCCATAAAGGCTGTCTGTCTTGCCTCCACTCCTGTGAGCTACTACCTTTCACATGAATACATTTTCCGTGAAAAGTTTCTAAACTTATACGTCTTAAGGCTTGACTGTTAGCATCAGAAGTGATGCCTAAAGTACCGATTGTAAAGCAGCTAAGTAAAATAGCCAGCTTTGTGCCAATACAAACTGATTTCATACGCATCCTTTTTATTCAGCAACTAAATTGAGCAGTAATGAATAATCGAAAGGGAGCCGCCTAACTTGTAATTAGACTGTAAATGTAGTCCGACACACTCTTACAGGGGATAAAACAGCAAGCGTTTAATCCTTAAGTTTATCCTTTAATACTTCTTCCAGTATCTTGAACAAATCAAATGTTTGTCCAGCTAAAAAATGTTCAATTTTGCTGGCAATTTTGTCTGCCACTCAAACTCGGTGATTAAAAAATGTTGGTAAATGCCAGAAAATGTTGGAAAAAGTTAGGTATAATACGGAAAATGACGACATCTACGATGCTGCATGAATCTTAAGGAAGTGTTGAAAATGGCTGACGATCTGGTGTTTGCCAAAACGGGTCAGCATCTTGATGACTTGCAAGAGGCAATTCTACGGGGAACTATGCAAGGTGAGAAATACACGAAAATTGCCGAGGAGAGTCACTGTAATGAGAGTTATGTCAGGGATGTTGGCTCAAAGTTATGGCAAATACTTTCAGAAGAATTAGGGGAAGATATTCATAAATCGAATTTTCGATCGGCAATGAAGAGGTATCAAGTCTCTAATTCTTCAAACTTTGCACAAGACGTTGTAGCCATAGGTAATTTTAACCTCTGTGCAGAAGCTAGACACCCGCCAGATATACCAAACTCATACACACATAATCAGGAAACAGCTAACTCGAAACAAACTAAAGCATCGCATCACGATTTAAGCGAAATGCCGGATTTGGGTGCTTTTTACGATCGCACTCTCGAACTCGACACCCTCAAAACCTGGATTTTGCAACAACGCAGTCGTTTAATCGCACTTACTGGTATCTGCGGTATCGGCAAAACTGCATTAGCAGCGCAACTCGTTCAACAGATAAAAGATGAATTTGAGTATGTAATTTGGTGCAGTCTCGACGCATCGCCTACTTTAGCTGAATTTGAAGCTAAATTGATAGATTTTTTCTCCCAGTCAGAAAAGCAAGATTCACCTGCAACTAACCAGAAGTTATTACCGCTAATTAAGTATTTGCAAAAGCATCGTTGTTTAGTAGTATTAGATAATATTCATAACCTTTTTATTCGCGGTGAATTAGCAGGCAAATATAAACTTGGATACGAAGAATATCGCTCTTTTTTCAAACAGATAGAAACATTATCTCATCAAACTTGCTTGATGTTAATAGGTTGGGAACAACCGCGAGAATTTCCTCAAGTTAAAAGCCAAAATAATTTTATTCGTACTTTACAACTCAAAGGTTTAGATATCGCAGCAGGACGGGAAATACTGAGAGAATATGGTTTAGAAGAATGCGAAGCACTGATTCACCGCTACCAAGGCAATCCGTTGTGGTTAAAAAGCGTCGCCAATTTGATGCAAGAGTTGGGGGGATGCGTAACTGAGTTATTACCAAATGATACTATATTGTTGCCCGAAGATTTGAAAGATGTTTTAGAGCAGCAGTTGAGCCGCCTATCGGAAATCGAAAAACAATTTCTTTCTTTGTTGGCGAAAGAAAGCGATGGAGTGACCTTGGCAAAATTGTTAGAAAATGGCAGCATTCCACCGTCAGATTTATTAAACGCACTGCAATCTTTATCGCGGCGCTGTTTGATAGAACAACAAGGAAGTTTTTATACTCTACCACCTGTGCTGAGGCAGTATATCAATGGTTTCAACTAAAATATTCCACAAATTAATTTTGAAATAGCCCTTACTTTTTATAAAACAAATCTATAAGTAATCGATTTCCAGAGAGCGATCGCTCTGTGCTATCATAAAAAATATCAAACTTATTTACCCCTTTTTATATGACAACAATAGCTCCAGTAACAACACTCTCCAAACTTGTTGATTACTTCATCTGGTTTGCTAATGACGTAGGCTCCTATCTCAGCAACCAAAAGCTACAAAAACTCTTGTACTATGCCCAAGCATGGTATCTGGCATTTGAAGATAAACCCCTTTTTGAGGAGGATTTTGAAGCTTGGGTGCATGGGCCGACTATCCCGGCTTTATTTTACGAATACAAAGAACAATTTGGTTTTAAACCAATTCTGAAAGAAGTGGAAAAACCAGAGTTTCCAGAAGATGTACAAAAGTTTTTAGACGACTTGTTTGACGATTATTTCTTTCGAGACGCTTATGAGTTAGAATTGATGGTGCGTCGCGAAGATCCTTGGATTAAGGCTAGAGGTGGGTTGCCAAAAGATGAACCTTCTCATGTTATTATTACTAAGGAATTAATGAGAGATTTTTACAAAAACCGTGTCATCGAAGAAGAAGAATAAAAAAAGACAAGACACAGAACTCCGCAGTCAGCCATCTTCAGCCGGAAGAGATGTCGCCGAGATAAAAATACCGGAAGGAATTAGTTTTTCTTTCAGGTATTATCAGCAGGATAAAAATAAATTTTCAATTAGCGATCGAGATGCTAAGTATCTGGCATCTCTCTTGAGAAGGCTGCGCGATTTATCACAGTTAAAGGCTGAAGAAGTTATTAACAATCAAAGTAAAAGTCTGCGCTGTCATATCATAAACTGGCAAGATACAACCGAGCCTAATGGCTTCGGTATTCCTAATGAAGACCAGCTAGTAAATATACCCTACCAGTTTCAAATATCTGCGAATGAATATGGCAGAGTACATGGATTTTTTAGCGAAAATGTTTTTTATATTGTCTGGCTAGACCCAGACCACAATCTTTATAGTTGAAATTATTAAAATAAGCTGTGGCAAAAATGCGATCGCACCATTCAAAAAATAGCTTAAAAATAACTAAAAGTTTATTCATCTAACTCACTCGGTTCGCCAGGGTAAAATTGCTCATCCAGAATCTCAATTAAAGTATACGCACACTCGGACGGAAAAGTTGACTTTGGTAAGTCAGTTTCTCCCATTGCTAAATCTCTGCCATCCTCATAAGCTTCCGGCAATATTTCTTCCAGGTAAGGCTTTAAGCTGGGGTTATCTTTTAATAACCGTAACGTATCGCGACGTTGCACCCGAATTGTTGCCAGCCAACTGCGACTGCGGCGTTGTGCTTGGTACTCCCATTTCAGCAAATGTGCAATTAATACGCTCAAGCGATTTCGCAGTTCTTGCCGTTCTTTTCTACCCAAAGATTCAATCTCCTCGATTAAATTTAACAAATCTAGTTGATGCCATTGCTGATTGCGAAGTAGCAATGCTTGTTCTTGCGTCCAACTATAGAAATCGGTTTCGTATAGTTTGGGTGTAGATATTGCTGTTTTTGGATTAGTTGGTGAACCGTGCATTTAAATTATTTCACCTCAATATTTCCATTGTATGACCTTTCTACGCTATCTTAGTGCAATAACAGATCGCACCAGCTTATGTCAGACTCACCATCTTTACGAGATCGCTACTTTTCCCTGATCGATGAAATTGTGCAAACTACCCTCAAGGGCAAAATTCGATCGAAACAGCAGGTTTATCAAATGCTGGCGCAAGGTGTCAGTGCGGGTACGGGGGAAATTTTCGAGCAAGCTTTGAGCGATCGCATCAGCGCCACCCAATCGGAAATCGACAATAATAAGGATGAACTCAAGCAAGCCAAAGCAACCCGCAGCTTGAGAGCGATGCAAACTATTCAGGCAGAATGGGAACGATATCAGAGGGAAAATCGAGTTTCCAGTGTGATTGCAGCAGCTACGAATGCGATCGCCAACGCGGAAACTAACAACAGATTGCAAGCTTTGTTGCAGGCGATCGACCCCAATCAAGCTCAGGCGTTAAACTTAGACCAAATCCAGCAGTTAGCAAAAGCTCTGTTACAACAAGCTCAAACAATTTCTGAACCCGATACAACGCGAGAACTTCAACAATTATCAGAAGGCTTAACAGAAGGTTTGCAATCTTGGCAAAGATTGCAAGAACATCTTGTTAGTTGGATTTATGACCAAAGTCGTCCAATGCTGGGATTTGAAGGCGCACCGGAACAGCGTGGGCCTTGGGCGCTATGGGCTTCTCAAGTAAATAGTCCGTTTCCCAAAGCGCTATTTCAAACTTTAGCACTTAATCATTCTATTACAGAATTGGCAGCAAAGCAACACCTAGAATTAAATGAATTTGTCCAACTTGCTGTGATTTTACAGTGCTTGCAAAGAGGATTAGTAAATTGGTTTGACAAATTAATTTACGATCCTAAAGTTGGAGCAAAACTGTCGATTTCCACATTCTTGACTTTTGCCGTAATTTGGTCGCTGTTAGCTAATGGTTTTCAATCAAATTCTCGCGATCGCCTAACTAACGGCTGTTTTCAAATCACCCTACAAATTCTCCGCGCTTTCGCTCAACAAAAATACTTTCCCCTTTACGGCGGTATCTTTGCTTCCTTCAGCGGCGACTTTCTTCGCTCTGCCCTCAATTACCTGGACGAACCGCTGCGAAGAGTTGAAGGCACTCAAGAAAAAGCTCGTATTTTAACATTAATTGGCTATTCAATAGCTGCCGTCGGACAATATCAACAAGCGCATAATTTTCATCAACAAGCTTTAGAAATAGCCCGCACTGCGGCAGATGTTCCTTGTGAAATTGCCAATCTCAATCACATCAGCCGCATCTGCGTTGCTCAGAAAAATTATACAGAAGCCATCAATTACAGTCAACGGGCATTAATATTAAGTCGTCAAACGGGAGAGCGGATTGGAGAAGCCAACGCCTTAGCAAATTTGGGTTACAGCGAAGTGCTGCAAGCGCAACAATTGGAAAGGGTAGAACCGGAAGTTTACGAAATGGCTATTAATTATCTGCAACAAGGATTGCAGTTATCGGAACGATTGGGAGATAGCTACGGAACAGAATCTGTGTTGCAGCAAAGTAAGGCTCTTTGTGGCAGCAGTCTCGGCATTGCCTATATTATTTTATCTCAACCGCAAGCGGCCATTCCCTATTTAGAAACTGGATGGCAAGCTGCCCAAATGTCGGGAGATTTGTATCTTCAGGGGTTAAATTTAAGTTATTTGGCTGAAGCTAATTACAATTTACAACAAATAGAAAAAGCGATCTTGATGGGTAGTTTAGGGATGTATCTTTTGGAACAGATAAATTCTCCGCAGTGGCGTCAAGCGGCTGGATTAATGACGATTTTGCGAGGACAGATAGGAACGGAAGCTTTTGAGAATGCACTGAAGCAATATCGCGCTCAGATTATTCCCATCATTGGGGTAGATGGGTACGATTACATTCCGCAATTGCTGGTAAAATATCAGAATGGGTAATTGGTTATCGGTCGAGCGCTTAAAAACCAATGACCGATAACTAATAGACATCTCCAAAAATTCTTGTGGGGTAGGCATCTTGCCTGCCTTTTGAGATTCTTTTGGAGGCGATGACTAATGATTAATAATTAACCACCAATGAGCAATGACCAATGACCACTTAGCTGATGCGATCGCATCCTTCCAGCAGGCGATAAACTTAAATCCCCATAATGCCGAAGCTTACAATAATTTGGGTAATGCACTGGCAGATGAAGGTAATTTAGCAGAAGCGATCGCATCTTACCAGCAAGCTGTAACCTTAAACCCCAAATATATCGAAGCGCACTACAATCTGGCAAATCTTTATAATATTATCGATAAGTTAGAAGAGGCGATCGCATCTTATCAGCAGGTGATTTCCTTAAATCCCGACGATGCAAACGCGCACTACAACTTAGGCGTTGCGCTTGGGAAACAAGGGAAGTTAGAAGAGGCGATCGCATCTTACCAAAAAGCGATTGTCTTAAATCCGAAAGATGCCGAAGCGTATAACAATCTGGGTAACGCGCTTCAGGAACAGGGAAATTTAGAAGAGGCGATCGCATCTTACCAAAAAGCTATTAACTTAAATCCCAATTACGCCGAAGCATACAATAATTTGGGTTATGCTTTCCAAGAACAGGAAAAATTAGAAGAGGCGATTTCTTACTACCAAAAAGCGCTTACCTTAAATCCCAACAATGCTGAAGTACACAACAACCTGGGTAACGCATTTGAGGAACAAGGAAAATTAGAAGACGCGATCGCATATTACCAGCAAGCACTTGCCCTCAATCCCAACTATCCAAATGCCTACAACAACCTGGGCAAAGTATTTATAATTCAGGGTAAGATAGCAGAAGCTCAAATCCTCCTGCGTCAAGCTTTAACTCTTAAGCCCAACTTTCCAGAAGCTCATGAAAACTTGGGTGTAACTTTACTATATACTGGCGACTTCAAAAACGGATTTGCCGAAACAGAGTGGCGCTGGCAAATAAAAGAATTCATCCGCCTCCATTTACCCCAATCCCTCCTCTGGGATGGATCTGATTTGCAAGGACGAAAAATTTTGCTTGTTTGCGAACAAGGATTTGGTGACGGTATTCAGTTTATCCGCTACGCTCCCCTTGTGGCACAACGCGGCGGGCGTGTCATTGTCATGTGTTACGAATCGCAGCGACGATTGTTTAACACCGTCGCTGGTATCGAACAGTTAGTAACTATGGGGACGCAAGTTGAGTTTGACGTTCATGCCCCGTTTATGAGTTTACCCCATATTTTGGGTACTACTTTAGAAACAATTCCCGCCCAAATTCCCTACCTTTTACCTCCTCAACCATATCCTTTTACACTCGAAGTACCGCCCGGAATGCTACTAAAAGTAGGAATAGTTTGGGCAGGGAATGCCGCTAATAAAAACGATCGCTACCGTTCTTGTTCATTGAGCAATTTCTTATCTATATTAAATATTCCACAAATTGCCTTTTACAGTTTGCAAAAAGGTGCAAAAACTGCCGAATTGTCCGAATTAGGCATAGGGGAAAAAGTACAGGATTTAAGCGAAAAATTCCATGATTTTGCAGATACCGCCGCTGCTGTAGCGCAACTAGATCTGGTTATCAGTGTAGATACGTCGGTAGCGCATTTGGCAGGAGCGTTGGGAAAACCATTATGGCTGGTGCTGGCAAAAGTACCTGACTGGCGATGGATGCTCGATCGCGAAGATACCCCCTGGTATCCCACTATGCGCCTGTTCCGCCAGTTGCGATCGGGAGATTGGGCAGAAGTATTTGAACGAGTAGCTGTGGCGTTAGAAAACGCGATCGCAAAATCCCAGTCAAGTGCAATTACCGACAAACTCACTCAAGACAAACTCACACAGACAATTAGCTACGAGGAAAAAACTCTACTTCCTGTCGATGGTTTCAACCGTTTAAAGAAATGCCGTCACGGCGTTTTTCTTTACAACATAAATGATACCTATATTGGCAGGTCTCTAGACCTCTATGGCGAGTACTGCGAAGGTGAAATCGTTCTATTTAAACAATTCGTACAGCCCGGAAATTTGGTATTAGATATAGGGGCAAATATTGGGGTTCATACTGTATTTTTTGCCGAAGCTGTTGGGGCGCAGGGAACAGTGATGGCTTTTGAACCGCAACGCATTATTTTTCAAAATCTCTGCGCCAACTTAGCGCTTAATAGCATAACTAATACTTACTGTTACAATGTCGCTCTTGGCGATGCGATCGGCTCCGTCAAAGTGCCTGTACTCGATTATAACAGAGCGAATAATTTTGGCGGTATAGAGCTTGGCAGTCATATTGAAGGCGAGTTAGTTCAGGTGATAACTGTAGACAGCTTAAACTTGCCCTACTGTCGCCTGATTAAGTTAGACGTTGAAGGGATGGAATTGCAAGTTTTGCAAGGAGCGGTCAACACTATTAATAGGTTAAAGCCCATTCTCTATGTGGAGAACGATCGCTTAGAAAAAGCACTTTCTTTGCTCTCATATCTTCATTCTTTGGGCTACAAAATGTATTGGCATATAACTCCTTTATATAACCCAAACAACTATTTCCAAAATGCTGAAAACATTTTTGGTGACATTGTTTCCATGAATATATTGTGTTTGCATAGCAGTTCTAGTCTTACTGTCAGCGGACTTCAACCAGTGGAAATTCCCAACTAGAACTTCAGACGCATTTAAGCAAAGGCGATTTCTGAGCGCACTGCCGCACAGGAATCTCAATGATGAACTCTGTTCCTTGTCCGAGAGCGGAAACACATTTTAGAACGCCACTATGTTTTTGCACCACAATTTGGTAGCTAATAGATAACCCCAATCCTGTGCCAGAACCAATAGGTTTAGTAGTAAAAAAAGGGTCAAACAACCTACGGCATACCTCTTCTGTCATGCCGGGGCCGTTGTCAGAAATCCGAATCGACACTCGCTCAGGGTCAATCAATTTTGTATGAATGTGAATCGTGCTGGGATTCTCGATAACATCGGCCACAGATCGATGATAATCGTATTCCTTGAGAGCATCAAGGGCGTTGGCAATGATATTCATAAATACTTGGTTGAGTTGCCCAGCATAACACTCGACGAGCGGTAAGTCTCCGTACTCTTTGATCAGCTTAAGACTGGTATTGCCTACCATCTCCCTGATGCGACTCTCCAAAATCATAAGGGTATTCTCAATTCCCTCATGAATGTTGACTGGTTTCTTGTCTGCTTCATCCAAGCGAGAAAACTTACGAAGCGACAGGACAATTTCGCGGATACGTTCCGATCCAATCTTCATCGAAGCCAGCAATTTGGGCAGGTCTTCCATCAAAAACTCTAGCTCAATTTCCTCAATCTGCTCCTGAATTTCCTCTACTGGCGACGGATAGTGCTTAGCATATAAACTGAGGAGATAGAGTAGATCTTGAGTATAGTTTTTGGCGTGTTCGAGATTGCCGTAAATGAAGCTGACGGGATTGTTAATTTCGTGAGCGACACCAGCCACAAGCTGACCGAGACTGGACATTTTTTCGCTCTGAATAAGTTGAGTCTGAGTCTGTTGCAGTTCGCGAAAGGCTTGTTCTAGCTGTTGAGCTTGAGTTCGCAGTTGTGCTTCTGATTGCTGCAATGCCGCCTCTGTTGAACGACGCTCTTGAATCTCCTGTTTCAGCTGTTGATTAGTTTCGGAAAGTTCAGCAGTCCGTTCCTCCACCCGTCTTTCTAATTCAACTGTGAAGTTTAAAAGCATTTCCTCTGCTAAGACACGGTGTTCGATCTCCTGTTGCAGACGCACATTTTGGTCTTGGAGTTTTTTAGTCAAGTTCCGAATGTTTAGGTGAGTTCTAACACGAGCTAATACCTCTTCATGTTGAAACGGCTTGGTAATGTAATCTACTGCACCGAGATTCAATCCTTGGACTTTATCGATCGTCTCGGTAAGGGCTGTCATAAAAATTATGGGAATGTCTCTTGTTGATTCGTTATTTTTCAGGCGACGGCAAGTTTCAAATCCATCTATTCCCGGCATTAGCACATCCAAGAGAATCAGATCCGGCAGCGCATATTCAACCTTTTGGATAGCACTTTCACCATCTTGCGCCACTAACACTTTAAAGTTGGACTTTGCCAACAAATCGAAAAGCACTCCTAAATTAGTAGGGGTGTCATCTACTATTAAAATAATATTATTTTCATTTTTTATTTCCATTATTTAGTACCTTTTTTGTCCAAATTCCTAAAATTATTTGACCGTATAATTTAACTAATTTTACCTCACTTATTTAATTTGTGCAAATCAGGGTATGAATTTTTTCTAATAATTGCTCTGACGTATAGGGCTTTGGCAAAAATATTTTCACGCTATTGCCAAGGAGAGCAGTTATTTGATGGTTCGGCAAGAGTCCGCTGACGGCTAAAATTTTGACTTGTGGATTTATTTTTTGGAGCGTGCGGATGGTAGTTGAACCATCCATAGAGGGCATCATCATATCTACCAATACAATATCGATTTCTTCTTTATGTTGTGCATACAGCGCGATCGCTTCAATACCATCGCAAGCACTCATAACTTTGTAGTGATGGCTCTCTAAGGATATTTTGGTAATTTCGCGAATGGCATCTTCATCATCAACCACAAGCACAACTTCTCCATGTCCAACAGGCACTTGGGAACGACGTTGTTTTTCTTTTGTAAAATCTTTGATGGTTGTGTCTGTTGCAGGTAAATAAACATTAAATTTGGTACCTTTTTTAACTTCACTGAATACCTCTATAAAACCGCCATGTCCCTTAACAATGCCGCTAACTGTTGCCAGACCGAGCCCCGAACCTTTCCCCAAATCTTTGGTTGTAAAAAATGGATCGAAAATTCTTTCTAAGATTTTATTTGAAATGCCAAATCCGGTATCAGAAACTGCGATCGCAATATAAGAACCAACCTTAGCTTCAATATTCATACGGGCAAAGTTTTCATCAATGAAAATATTTTCGGCTGAAATCGTCAAAGTCCCCCCTTCTGGCATAGCATCGCGAGCATTGACACAAAGATTGACCAAAACTTGGTGTAGTTGAGTTGGATCTCCAGCCACACACCAGAGTTCTGGCGATATGTTTACATTAACTTCAATAGATTTAGGAAATGTATTTTTGATAATCTGCTCCGTTTCTAAAAGTAGGTGCGTTACTTCCATAAGTGTACGCTTACCTTCGCAGCCTCGTGCAAACGATAAAACTTGCTTTACTAAATCAGCCGCACGTTTAACGTTGATTTCCAGCGTGTTAAGCCACTCTTGACCCTGCTTGTCTTTAATTTTTATCTGTAAAAGTTGAATTGCCATCATGATTGGTGTGAGTACATTATTGAAGTCATGGGCAATGCCGCCAGCAAGCGTGCCCAGACTCTCCATGCGCTGAGCGCGAAGAAACTGCTTTTCAAATTGTTTTTTCTCAGTGATGTTAGTGTTGACAACAAGGACTGATTTAGGTTGCTGTTTGTCATCGCGTACTAGAGTCCAACAGCTTTCGACAATAATATCGTGACCGCCTTTGGTGACTTGGTTCAATTCGCCATGCCATTCACCTTTTTGGGCAAATATATTCTGAATTTCTATAATTTGAGGTGAAGTTTCCTTGTCCAAAATTTCATGCACATCCTTGCCAATAACTTTTTCTTGCGTCCAACCGTATATCTGTTCGGCACCTTTATTCCAAAATAAAATTTTATTTTGCAAATCCCGCACAATAACAGCATCTTTAGTAATGTCTAGAAGGGCAGCTTGTTCGCGAATTTTTTGTTCTGAAAGTTTGCGTTCGGTAATATCGGTGAGCATATTGATAGCACCGATAAATTCCCCGTTATTAATACCCATCGGACTGCTAGAAACAATTGTCCAAATTTCCGAACCGTCTTTCCGGAGGAACCGCAAATCGTGCCGCTGATTAATTTCTTGTAGGCGTCGTTCAAATTTCTGGACTGCTTCAATACGAGCGAGGTTATCCATAAAATCGAACCAAGAACGACCCAGGATTTCTTCTATGGTATAGCCGAGCATTTCGCTGATTCTTTGGTTGACATAAATGGTATTAGCTTGGGCATCTAACAACCAAATACCCTCTTGAGCTGTATCGACTATCGTCCGGAAGCGTTTCTCACTCTGCCGCAGCGCTTCTTCAGCTAAGGCACGCTCTTGAATTTCTTCTTGCAGACGCAAGTTTTTTTCTTGCAGTTTTTTCGTCAAGTCGCAAATGCTCAAGTGCGTTGTAACGCGAGCTAAAACTTCTTCATGTTGAAACGGTTTTGTAATGTAATCCACCGCACCAAGGCGCAAACCTTTGACCTTATCCACTGTCTCGGTAAGTGCCGTCATAAAGATTACTGGAATGTCTTTTGTGGACTGAGAAGCTTTCAGGCGGCAACAAGTTTCAAACCCATCTATACCTGGCATTAGCACATCTAAAAGTATCAGGTCTGGCCGTGCATATTCTACCTTTTGAATCGCACTTTCTCCGTCTTGAGCTACCAATACTTTAAAGCCAGAATCGGCTAATAAATCAAACAACACTCCTAAATTTGTCGGGGTGTCGTCTACTATTAAAATAATGCCTTTTTCATTCGGGTAGCCGTTCATTTTTCCCCCTATACTGGTTGACAAATTCCAGAATTTTCTTTTCTTCAAAATTTTTGGCCAATTGGCGCAGGTGGCTGGTGAATGACAGCCATTGCTTATCGATTCGATCTAGACGATCGCACTGCTCAATGATGCCTCTAAGATCCCCCATCATCGCGAAATCCAATAAGATAGCAATTTCTGGAGCCGACGGAGCAACAATTGATTGCTGTGAGGCTACGCCGTTCCCAAACGGTGTGCCTCTCCCAGCCTGCTGACTATTATTTTCACTTTTACTTTCTTCATAAACCCATTCAAGGCCCAAGTGAACTCGCAACTTTTCTAAAAGCTGGTCGATCCGTATTGGTTTGGGTAGAAAATCGTTACAACCTGCCTGAAAACTTTTTTGTATATCAAAATCAAAAACGCTGGCTGAAGTGGCAATCACCACTACTTTAAAATCCGATAACTTCCTGAGCCGACGGGTAACTTCCAAGCCGCTAAGTGCAGGCATCATCAAGTCCATCAATATACAATCAGGTTGAATTTCATGCGCCTTATTCAAACAGTCCTGACCGTCGATCGCTTCCACAATTTCAAATCCTAAAGGCGCAAGCATCTTGACCAGAATCAAACGATTTTCCGTCTTGTCGTCCGCCACTAAAATTTTCCGTTTCGCTCCTTTAAAACCTATGATATTTCCTTCCTCTCCTTGGCTAGCGTTAGACCATTCGGAAACTTCTGGCAAATCTAGATCGAAGTAGAACACGCTCCCTTCACCCAAGCTGCTTTTTACTTTAATGTCCCCGCCCATCATTTGGACAAATTGGCGGCTAATTGCCAGACCCAACCCAGTTCCTTCTACTTTGCGATCGCGATCGCCTACCTGATGGAATGGCAAAAATATCTCTTCTAATTGCTCCGGTGCCATACCTATTCCGCTATCTTCAACCTGAAATCGAATTTTGGTAATTGGTGATTCGTAATTGGCCATCGCTAACGAGTCGGTATTTTCTCCATTTCCCATTACCGATAGCCCCTTCCCTATTATTCCCACTTTGAAGGTGACGCCGCCTTTTTCGGTAAATTTGACAGCATTACCGAGTAAGTTCATCAAAACTTGCCGCAAGCGTTTCTCATCTGCGCGGATACCCACCGGTAGGGGGCTAAGGGGTTCGTAAAGTAGAGAAATTCCCTTTTGTTCGGCACGAATACGGCAGATTTCGGCTATGTTTTCCAAAAATTGCGGAAAATGAAAATTACTGAAGTAGAGTTCCATTTTCCGAGCTTCGATCTTGGAGAGGTCTAAAATATCGTTGATTAGAGCCAAGAGGTGTTCGCCGCACTTAGAAATAATGTTGAGGTCGTCTTTTTGTTCATCGTTTAAGTTTTGTTCTCGCTTGAGGATTTGTGTATAACCCAAGATGCCATTAAGCGGCGTTCTGAGCTCGTGGCTCATATTAGCAAGAAATTCGCTTTTCGCAAGGCTGGCAGCTTTTGCGGCTTCTTCGGCTTTTTGGCGATCGCAAATCTCTTGTTGCAGCTGCACATTTTTTTCCTGCAACTCTAGCGTTCGCTCTTGTACTTTCACTTCCAAAGTAGCTTTGGCTGCTTCCAAATCAGCATATAGACGAGCATTTTCAATGGAAATTGCTGCTTGAGAGGATAACAGTTGCAATACATTTAAACGTTCATTTGTAAATGCACCCGCAGTTAGATTATTTTCCAAATAAACGATGCCGATAAGTTTTCCTTGATGCACAATCGTCGCACACAATATTGATTTAGGTTTTTGTTTGACTATATAGCTATCCGCCGTAAAACTTCCCGACTGACTCGCATCGCTTAGTACAACATTTTCCAGGGTTCTCGATACATAGTTAATCACAGAAATTGGTAGCCGATCGCTCGTATCTACAGGTATTGATTGGCCCAGAATGACATCATTTTTATCTACCTGTCCTTGGGCTTCTATGAGCAACTTTCCTTCTTTTTCTAAAATGAGAAATCCCGTCTGCGCCCCTGCATTTTCAATTGTCATTTTCATCAATTTAGTCAGCAATTTGCTTAAGACTATTTCGCTAGAAAGAGCTTGATATGCTTTCATCACAGTGGCTAAGTCCAGGACTTGCGAATCAGCCGCAGTCGTCGTGAAGGTTGCGGGAGTTAGATCGACATAGGAAGTTTCTCGCTTGACCATATAAAAAAGTATTTCAGGATATCTGGATTCCAAATCTTTTACTTTAGCCTTTGCTCCCCAGCGAATATAGCCATAGTAAGCATCAATCAGGTATGTTTTAGCAATCTTCTCTTGCCCACGCGAAAAATAAAATTCTGCTGCTCGTTCATTTGCCAAGGCTTCTTCCTGAATGTATCCTTGTTCTTTGGCTCCTTTAATCGCTCGATCGTAAAGCGCGATCGCCTTCACATTTTGTCCTAAAACTCGCGCCTTCTCTGCTTCCACCAACTCGTATTTATGCTTGAAGTTAACTGGAGAATCAAACGCCCATTTCTTCATCCTTTTTTGGTTCACTTCCAACTGGCTCAAATATTGTTTTTGTTGGCTTTTTTCACTTTGCATATACAAAGCTAGGAGTGCTAAAGAATAGTAGAAGTTATTTTGGGCAACTACTATCAATCCAGGCACACTTGCTTCGTATGTTTCTGCTGCCTTAGCGTATTCAATAGATAGAGAGTATTCTCCAAACAAATAGCATATTAAACTTTTGGCAAGATAAACAAAGAAAAGCGTCGCCGTAATTTTATTTTCTTGCAAATAAGGCAGCATTTCTTCTTCATCGAATACCTGACCTTTCAGTTTGCATTTATCTGCTGGATTTCCGATTAAATGTAAAACCAATTGCCGAGATACTTGTCCGTAAGGAATCGCCAATTCATGTTTAAGCTTAACTGCAATTTCAAGATATGGCTCCTGTTTTTTAGATACAAGTTCGAGAGGTTCCCCGACAAAAAACAAGTGAGTGCAATAGTGTATCGCATTAATACTAGCCCATTCAAGACTGCCAACTTCCAGCCCACTTTGAGCTCCTTCCGCTAAAGGTTCTATTGTTTCCCGAAGATGATCTTTCCAGTGTGAGATCATCGTATTAACTAGCATATAGACTTGCGGCTTGAGGGAGCGGGCGTTCATTTGAGCCAAAAGTTTAACAGCTAGTTGACCGAATTGATATCCAGAATCGATGTTTCCCGCCCCACACAAAATCATGCCGTAAGTGCTATAAGCGTGAGGAGAAGATGGAGAATTTCCATACTTAATACAAAGCTCGATCATTTTGAATGTAATCAGTGGCAATAAATTGGGAGCCACATTATAAGTACAAACAAAAATCTTTAATAAAATACGCATTGCCGCGATTTTATAAGCATCCGTCATTTCTGGCAGGTTTGCTAGCTTCTCAATCCGCTTTCTTCCTCCAGTTGCCAAACTTGTCCTAGCCAGTTCATAGGAAATCATCAGTTTGGTGGGGTTTGCGGGCAAAGACACTCCCAGCATTTTTAAAACTGATAGCGCCATATCCAACCCTTCTCGGAGTTTATTTACAGAAGTATAAAAATCGATGAGTAGCTCGTAAACCTGAACTTTTTCCAGCAGGTTTTTGGCGTTTTCCAGAACAATATCGGAAAGATTTTTCGCCCGCTCGAAGTTGAGATTGAGGTACTCGGCTTGCGTCGCTTCCACATAAATAGCCAACGTCAGGTCATACTGACTCTTCCAGCTATCTTGCGCGAGGAGTCTCAGCCCTACGTTTAGATAAACCACAGCAGGTTGATAAGCGGTTGCAGCCTTTGCTTTCTTTCCGGCGATCGAATTTAATTTTGCTAGCTCATCTTTTTGCTCCCGGTCAGTAATGGATTCAACCCCAACATTCAGTTGGTTAACAATATCGAAGATATTTTCTTCTATCTCGTCTGCTGGTGTATTTTTTAGCAGCAGTTCGCCGATTTTTAGGTGGGTAGCTTTTTTATCGGGTTCTGGGATGAGAGAGTAAGCTGCTTGCTGCACCCGGTCGTGCAAAAACTTGTAGGAAATTGTCAGCGATCGCTTGTCATCTGCCAGTTGTTCAAAACCGCTGGCTACTGAGGAGAAGTCAAATACAAGCGGAATCTTATAAGCTTCAGAAAGAGGCAGAATTAAACCTGCCTGAAGCGCTTCCCACAAATCCGTAGCCGTTTCTGACTGATTTTTTTCATTGACGACAGCCAGCACGTCTAAATTAAATCGGTTGCCAATGCAAGCCGCTAATTTTAAAACCTGTTGCGCTTCTGGTGACAGTTTTTGGATATTTCTAGCAATCAGTTCGACTACATTTAAATCCGTGATGCCGATCGCTTGAATATGCCCTATATCCCACCGCCACATATCAGCACTGAAGTCAAATGTCAATAGCTTTTCGGCATAGAGGGTTTGTAGCAGCTGGGTTAAGAAGAAAGGATTACCTTGAGTTTTATTGAAAAGTAACTCACAAAGAGGCTGGGAACGCTCTGTTCGATCGCGAATAGTTTCGCTCGCTAATTCCTTGACGTTGCTAAAATCCAAAGGCCCCAAAATAATCTGATTGACGATCGCACTCGTTTTTTCTATTTCTTCTAAAGTTAACATTAAAGGATGCGTCGAACTGACTTCGTTATCTCGATACGCTCCTATCATTAACAAATATTCACTCTCCGAATCAGTTACGAGCAAATTAATTAACTTTAAAGAAGCAGAATCTGCCCATTGCAAGTCATCCAAAAATACAACCAGCGGGTGTTCTTTGGTGGCGAATACGTTAACAAATTGTTTAAAAACCCGATTAAAACGGTTTTGGGATTCATTTAGCCCCACTTCGGGAACATTGGGCTGAGACCCGATAATTAACTCAAGTTCGGGAATAACATTAATAATGACTCTACCTCGATCTCCCAAGGCGGTTAAGAGTTTTTCTTTCCAACTCGCCAAAATTTCCTCTGATTCAGTTAAGAGTTGCTTCAGCAAATCTTGGAAAGCTTGCACCAACGAATAATATGGAATATTGCGTTTGAACTGGTCGAATTTGCCGGAGATAAAGTAACCCCGTTGCTGCACAATTGGTTTCTGAATTTCATTGATAACGCTCGTTTTTCCAATGCCTGAATAACCAGAAACGAGCATGATTTCGGTGCTACCGCAACTCACTCTTTCAAAGGCGTCTAGCAGGGTTCGCACTTCGCGATCGCGCCCGTAAAGTTTTTGCGGGATGAGGAATTGGCTGTGTAAATCTAGTTGAGCGGGAATGAAGTTTTTAATCTGTCCGCTTGTCTGTAGCTGAGTCAGACATTTTTCTAAATCGGCTTTTAGTCCCAGCGCATTTTGATATCTCTCTTCAGCAGTTTTGGACAAGAGTTTCATCACGATGTCAGAAACTACCCTTGGAATTTCTGGATTTACCCGATCGGGGGCTACGGGTATCTGCGCGATATGGCAGTGAATGAGTTCCAGAATGTCTGCTGTATTAAATGGCAGCTGACCTGTTAGCATTTCATAAAATGTGACGCCTAAAGAGTAGAAGTCGCTGCGATAGTCGATCGACCTGTTCATCCTACCAGTTTGCTCTGGTGACATATAGGCGAGCGTGCCTTCAAGTTGTCTTGGGTTACTGACGGTCTGATTTTGTCTGGATAGGCGCGATGAAATGCTAAAATCTATAAGTTTGACTTGTCCGTTCTCCTGGTTAACTAGAATATTATGCGGTTTAATATCTTTATGAATTACTTTGTTTTTGTGTAGATCGGCTATGGTTGATACGATCTGAATAGCGATGTTAAAAAATTCTATCAATGGTACTTTTTGCGTTGTCAGGATTTTTTTTAGGGATTCTCCGCCAAAATCTTCCAATATCATTGCCAATCCGTTGCCATAGTTTTCCAAGGAGTAAACTTTGACAATTCCTTCTATCTCCAGCGGTTGCAGGATTTTATACTCATGTCTTAAGCGAGTTATTTCTTCAAGTGTAGGATATTCAGATTTGAGCAATTTGACGATCGCAGGTGTTTCTTCCGGTTTTTTTATCGCCCGATAAATAACTGTATTGACACCTTCATGAATGATATTGCTGAGTTTATAACCTGGTATAGTAATGCTCATTTCTGTTATGGTCGCAGATAGTTGATATATTTTTATATTAGCAGAATTTAAAAATCTCAGTGACCTAAAAAATTGCTCTAGTATTTAGAATGACAGAAAAATAAAAAATATTATTGCCTTTTAAAAAAACTTAAGTATTGGACAAGAAAACCATCATTCTACTTAAAAATGACGAACTTGAGTAAAAACTTGTAAAAACAGGCGATCGCACAAAAAATAGCTTTAATTTGAACATATCGACGTTAATTTGAACTCTGCGGTCATAGAAAGCACAATTCTAACTTCAAGCTTGCTGAAGCAAGGGATTTTGCTGATTTGGCTGGCGAATGGGAATTTCGATCGCAAACTCCGTCCCCTGTCCTGGTACCGAAACACACTTCAGTTGTCCACCGTGTTTCTCCACCACAATTTGGTAGCTGATTGATAACCCAATACCAGTACCTTTACCGATTGGCTTTGTTGTAAAGAAGGGGTCAAAAATCTTTAAGCGGACTTCATCCGTCATCCCAGGGCCATTATCAGCAATTGTCACCCTAATAAAATCGCGATTTATGATTTCGGTCTGAATCCGAATTTGTCCTTGCTCTCTTATTGTTGGTCTTTTATCGTTTATTAACGACAAATGATTAATGGTAAATGACTCTTCAATGGCATCAATAGCATTAGCCACCAAATTCATAAACACCTGGTTCAGTTGACCCGCATAACACTCCACAAGAGGGAGCGGACAGTATTCTTTAATTACTTGAATAGCCGGACGGTCTGACCTAGCTTTCAGCCGATTGTGCAAAATCAGTAGCGTACTTTCTATGCCATCATGAACATCCACCTGCTTCATATCCGATTCATCTAAGCGGGAGAAATTCCGCAGCGACAGCACAATCTGGCGAATGCGCTCCGCTCCCACCTGCATCGAACAAAGCAATTTCGGCAAGTCTTCAGCCAAAAATTCCAAGTCGATCGCCTCCAGCTCCTCAATAATTTCAGACCCAGGATCGGGAAATTTCTGCTGGTAGAGATTCAAGAGCTTTAGCAAGCCTTGGGTATACTCATGCGCGTGGGTGAGATTACCGTAAATAAAGTTGACGGGATTGTTAATTTCGTGAGCTACACCAGCAACCAACTGCCCCAGAGAAGACAGTTTTTCACTCTGTACAAGTTGCGTCTGAGTTTGCTGTAATTCCCGCAAAGCTTGTTCGAGAAATTGGGCTTGGTTTCGCAATTTAGCTTCCGATTGCTGCAATGCCGCCTCTGCTTGCCGACGCTCTTCAATTTCTAGTTTCAACTGTCGATTGAATTTGCTCAGCAACTGATTGGATTGTGCAAGTTCAGCAGTACGTTTCTCCACTCGCCTTTCTAATTCCGATGTCAGGTTCAAAAGCGCTTGTTCTGCTTCTGTACGCTGTTGAATTTCCTGTTGCAAAACAACATTTTGCTCTTGCAGTTGCTTGGCCAAATTCCGTAAGTTCAAGTGAATGCTGACACGGGCTAATACCTCTTCATGCTGGAATGGCTTAGTAATGTAATCCACAGCGCCCAGATTCAAACCTTTAACTTTATCCTCAGTATCGGAAAGCGCCGTCATAAAAATTACGGGAATCTCTTTAGTTGACTCATTCGCTTTCAAGCGGCGGCAAGTTTCAAACCCATCTATTCCCGGCATAATCACATCCAACAAAATGAGATCGGGCGGGCAATATTCTAGCTGTTCGATCGCATCTTCGCCATCCTCCGCCACAAACACTTTGAATCCAGAAGCTGTCAACATATCGAACAGCACGCTTAAATTGGTTGGCGTGTCATCTACAATTAAAATAATCCCTTTCTCTAGTTTTTGAACGCTCATTTGTTGCTTCCTCTATATTTTTTGAGAAATTCCCGAATTTGTTTGACCTGAAAGCCTTTGGCTAATTGGCGCAGTTCCGTTGCAAAAGGTAAGTATTTACTGTCTAATTCCTCCAGTTTTACAGCTTTTTCCTGAATGCTTCTCAGGTCGCCCATCATAGCTAACTCGAATAGAGTAGCAATTTCTTCTTGAGGCGGAGCCACAAGAGAGTTTTGAGTTTTGAGTTTTGAGTTTTGAGTTGAAGAAGAGTCAGAACTTTGCTCTTTTGCTTCTGGCTTCTCGCCACTGGTTTCCTCGTATATCCATTCCAGCCCCAAATGATTCCGTAACTTTTCTAAAAGCTCCTCCGCACGCACTGGCTTGGGTATAAAAGCATCGCAACCTGCATCCATACTTTTCTGCTGCTCCAAATCAAAAGCACTAGCTGAAGTAGCAATCACAACTACACCTGCAAATTCAGGAGAGTTGCGAATTCGCCTAGTAGCCTCAAAGCCATCCATAATGGGCATCACCAAGTCTGTCAAAATCAAATCTGGTTTAAAGGAAGCGGCTTTATCAAGGCAGTCTTGACCGTCTGTTGCCTCCTCAATTTCAAATCCTAAAGGTTGAAGCAAACCGACTAAAATAGCTCGATTTTCCCACCTATCGTCCACCACCATAACTTTTCGTTTAGCGCCTTTGAAACCGACGATCGTTTGCAAATTAAACTTGAGCGCATCACTCAATTCTCTGACTTCAGGTAAATCCAAATCGAAGTAGAAAACGCTTCCTTTGCCCAAGGTACTCTTCACCTTAATTTCACCGCCCATCATCTGAACTAATTGGCGGCTAATTGGCAATCCTAATCCCGTACCTTCAATCTTGCGCTTGTAGTCCCCCACTTGCTTGAACGGCTGAAATATTTCGTCTAATTGTTCTGGTGCCATACCGACGCCAGTATCTTCTACCTGAAACCGCATCTTGCCCTCGTAATAGCCCACTTTGAAAGCGACGCCACCATTTTCGGTAAACTTGACTGCATTGCCGAGTAAGTTAATTAAAACTTGCCGCAATCTTTTTTCATCAGCGCGGACGCCTACAGGAAGTTTAGTCAGGGGTTCGTAAATCAGCGAGATACCTTTTTGATCGGCACGGATACGGCAGATTTCGGCAATGCTTTCGAGAAATTCTGGAAAACGAAAATCACTTGGGTTGAGTTCCATTTTCCGGGCTTCAATTTTAGAAAGGTCTAAAATGTCGTTGATTAAGGTTAGTAAGTGTTCCCCACACTGGTGAACGATGCCGAGACTATCTTTTTGTTTATCGCTTAAAGTTTTATCTCGGTTGAGAATTTGTACGTAACCCAATATGCCGTTGAGCGGTGTGCGAAGTTCGTGGCTCATATTTGCCAAAAATTCGCTTTTGGCACGGTTGGCCGATCGCGCCGCTTCTTCTGCTTTTTGCAAATCTACATTTTTTTCCTTTAACTCCTGCGTTCGCTCTTCTACTTTAAGTTCTAAAGTGTGATAGAGTTGGGCATTTTCTAGGGCGATCGCAGCCTGCGCCGATAATAGTCGCAAAACTTCCACCCGCTTGGCTGTAAACGCACCAGCAACTAGATTGTTTTCTAAGTAAAGAATAGAAGTGAGTTTACCTTGATAAACGATCGGCGCACACAGGATCGACTTTGGTTTGCGTTGCGTGATGTAGGGGTCGGTCTTAAAAATTTCCTCGCGGCTAGCATCGTTTAAGATCGCATCTTTTTGAGTTCTTGCCACATAATTAAGTACCGAAACAGGTATCTGCCCAGAAGTTGAAACAGGGATAGATTGGAGGACTCGCACTTCATCTTTAGTCCCCGCTGCTTCTATGAAGAATTGTCCCTCTTTTGACAAGATAAGCACACCAGTTTCAGCCCCTGCATTTTCTATCAAAATTTTCATCAACTTGTCAAGCAAGTTAGGCAGAACAATTTCACCGGAAATAGCCTGCGATGCTTTTATTACTGTTGCCAAATCCAGAAATTGCGTCTGACTATCCGTGGTAGTTAAAGAGGCAATTGTCATAGTCAGATCGCGAAGCGTATGCCCATAGGGCTGCTCGAAGCTGGGGGGAGTTTCTGCGACGGGCGATTGCACGGAGCGCAGCGCCAAAGGCGATCGCATAATTAATTGCGGGTACCTTTCCTCCAAATCTTCGACTTTAGCTTTCGCACCCCAACGGATATAGCCATAGTAGGCATCCGTCATATAAGTCTTAGCAATTTTCTCTCTGCCCAACGACAGGTGAAACTCTGCTGCCAGTTCATTTGCTAACGCTTCTTCCTGAATATATCCCTGCTCTGCGGCTCCTTTAATTGCTCGTTCGTAACAATCCATCGCTTTCTCATTTTCCCCCAAAACCCGCGCTTTTTCTGCTTCTACCAAGTCATACTTATGCTGGAAATTGCACGGCGCATGAAACGCCCAAGTCTTCATTTTTTCTTGATTCCCTGCAACTTGACTTAGGTATTGTTCTTTCTGACTTGGTTGTGCTTCTGAATACAGTGCTAGTAGGGCAAGAGAATCGTATAAAATGTAGACGGCACTCTGGATTGTTCCCACCCCGAAGCTGGCATATTCTGCTGATAACTTGGCGTTTGCTACTGTTCCTTCATAATCTTTAAATGAATAAAGGAGAACTGTTTTAGCCGTATAGTAAAAAAACAATAACGTATTATTGTTAGCCTCTTTGATAACTGGGAGCATTTCTTCTTCATTAAAACTATCGCCTATTAAACGTAATTTATCCGGTGCTTTACCGAGTAAATTCTTAACAATCTGCTGGTAAATTTTTACCCCACCAATATCGTACTCCTGCTTGTATTGGATAGTCATAGCAGCATATTTAGCCTGAGCTAGCTCGACTTTTTCCAGTTCCTGCCCACTGAAAAATATGAAATAGCAGTAACTCATAGCATTGTGACAAGCATATTCTATGTCTCCTACTTCCAAACCACTTTGAATGCCATCAATAAAAGGTTCTTGGGTTTCCATAATTGGATCTTTCCAGTGGTTGATAAGTACGTAAAATATACAAATTAACTTTGCTTTAAGTGTATTAACCTCAAATTTTTCCAATAAAGGAAAGGCTAGTTTGCCAAATCGATATCCAGACTCTATATCTCCCATTGCCCCACACAAAAGCACACCATACCAAACATAAGCGAAACCGGATTCGGCAGAATTTCCATACGCGCTCGACAAAGTTATCATCGTAAAAAGAATGCGCGGAAGCAGATCCGGATTTCCAAGATAAGCCGCTACCACGATACTCATTAATATCCGCATAGCCGCAAGTTTATCGGGAGCTGTCATTGGCGGCAAGTCAGCTAAATCCTCAATCATCAGTTCTTGAGGAGGTTCTTGCTCCAGGCTCACACCAAGCATTTCCAAAACCTCGATTCCGATATCTATGACCGAATTTATCCGATTTTTAGAGAACTCCACCTGAATTTTCAGCTCGTACACCTTGACTTTTTCTAGGAGTGTTTTCGCCTGTTTCAAAATGACATCAGACAACTGTTGCGATCGCTCAAATTTGGTGTTTAAGTATTCAGCTTCTGCTGCTTCCAAATGAAGAGTTAACGTCAGGTCATACTGACTCTCCCAGCTATCTGAGGCTAGAAGTCCCAAACCCACATTTAAATATTTAACAGCAGACTCATAGGCAGTTGCTGCTTTTGCTCTCTGACCTGCGATCAGATTGAGTTGAGCTAGTTCGTATTTTTCTGACTCACTGGTAAGTAACTGGAGTTTAGACTATCGCACCCCAGGTGCGATAGTCTAAACTCTGATTTACAAGACGAAATAGCTCAGATGTTAGCTGAGCGA